>JAYSYV010001358.1:0-9789 GCA_043727245.1 Chloroflexota bacterium
CCCGGTATTACCGCCCCGATTGTCAGCGGCACTTCGGCGGCCCATGTCCAGGAAATGCTGGGCGCAGCCGACCTGAAACTGACCCGGGACGATTTCACAGCCCTGGATAAAGTCAGCGATTGGCAGACTAAATAAAGTAGCCGCCCCACCTCCCCGTTTGTAAAGATTTTATGCTGCATTGGTTGTAAAGACCGGTGCAGCTATTTTCTACTGTCCCCTGATTATTTTGCATTTCCCTGGATAAGCAAAGACTGCAAGTGGCTTAGTTTTGACGTGGCTGTTATATTAGATAGGTGAACAATTATTTGGGCCTGTCCGCGTTTGGACAGCCGCCTTAACCCGGTTGGTCTGGAAAATTTGTAACCGGTAAAATTCAATTTGAACTCGGAGGCGATAAGTTAATGAGCCTGAAACAACCAACCCAGCTTCCTGAATGGAAAGCCCTGGAGGAACATTTCTCGGAAATACGCGACCGCCACCTGCGAAATCTGTTCGCGGAAGACCCCCAGCGCGGGAACCGGCTTGCCCTGGAAGCCGAGGGGTTTTATTTTGATTATTCCAAGAACCGCCTTACCGATGAAACTTTAAGCCTGCTGCTGGCCCTGGCCGAGGCTTCCGGCGTGCGAGAACGGACCGAAGCCATGTTCAAGGGTGAGAAAATCAATGTCACCGAAAAAAGAGCTGTCCTTCACGTGGCTTTGCGGGCTTCACGTGACCAGGAGATTATCGTTGATGGCGAAAATGTCGTCCCGGCGGTCCATGCTGTGCTGGATAAAATGACCGCATTTTCCAACCGGGTTATTAGTGGCGAGTGGAAGGGATTTACCGGCAAGCGTATCCGTAACGTGATTAATATTGGCATTGGTGGCTCGGACCTCGGCCCGGTAATGGCCTACGAAGCCCTGCGATACTATAGCAATCGCGAAATTACCTGCCGCTTTGTGTCCAATGTTGATGGGACCGACTTTGTTGAAGCTACTAGCGGCCTGAACCCGGCGGAAACGCTCTTTATTATTTCCTCCAAGACCTTTACTACTATCGAAACCATGACCAACGCCCGCAGCGCCCGTGATTGGGCCTTGAAAACTCTCAAGGATGATTCGGCGGTCGCCAAACATTTCGTGGCCGTTTCAACTAACGCCGCTGAAGTTTCTAAATTCGGCATAGACACGGCCAATATGTTCGAGTTCTGGGATTGGGTCGGCGGGCGCTATTCTTATGATGCCGCGATTGGCCTGTCGCTGATGATCGGGATTGGGCCGGATAATTTCAAGCAGATGCTGGCCGGGTTCCACTCTATGGACGAACATTTTCGGACGACCCCGCTTGAACGCAGTTTGCCGGTGTTGTTAGGGCTGATCGGTATCTGGTACAACAATTTCTTTGGGGCGCAGACGGTGGCTATTTTGCCTTACGACCACTACCTGGGCCGCCTGCCTTCTTACCTGCAACAACTGGACATGGAAAGCAACGGCAAGCACGTAGACCTGGACGGTAATACGGTGAACTATCAGACCGGCCCGATTATCTGGGGCCAGCCGGGAACCAACGGCCAACACGCTTATTACCAGCTTATCCACCAGGGGACCAAGCTAATTCCAGCCGACTTTATTGGTTTCTCCCAGACCTTGAACCCGCTGGGCCGCCACCACGACCTGCTGATGGCTAACTTCTTCGCCCAGACCGAAGCCCTGGCTTTTGGCAAGACTGAGGAAGAAGTCAAGGCTGATGGCGTGGAAGACTGGCTTATTCCACACCGCACTTTTGAAGGCAACCGCCCGACCAATACCCTTCTGGCCGACCGCCTGACTCCTGAACTGCTGGGTAAACTGATTGCCCTCTACGAACACAAAGTCTTTGTACAGGGTACTATCTGGAAAATTAACTCATTCGACCAGTGGGGCGTTGAACTGGGTAAAGTGCTGGCTAACCGGATTATCCCCGAACTGGAAAGTCCAGATGAACCTCACCTAACCCACGACAGTTCCACCAATACCCTGATCGAACGCTACCGCCAGCGCCGCAACAAGAAGTAAATTTCTACCGGAGATTGCTCGAAACTTAAAAAGAAGCCCTTCCTTTTCAGGGGAGTGGCTTCTTCTGTTTATACTATTTGCGGCTTCTGTACTTTGTTTTATGACGCAAAGCCAGACCGGCGGAGGGTTCTTTCGGCCATTTTCACGCTGGCAGCATCAATCATTTCGCCTTCAAATCGGATAGCCCCCAGCTTTTGGGAAAGGGAGGCGGTATAAGCTTCAACCAGCCGCCTGGCCCGCGCCACTTCTTCGGGGCCGGGTGAGAAGATTTGCTCTATCGGCTCAACCTGGCTCGGATGAATGGCCCATTTGCCATCACAGCCTAAAAGTTTGGCCTGCATGGCGGTTTCTTCCAGGCCTGCCCGGTCTTTGAAGGCGGCGTAAGGTCCATCAATCACTTCCAGGCCGTAAGCTCGCGCCGCTACAATAATCCGGCTCAAAGCGTAATGCCAAAGGTGGCCCGGATAGCCTTCAACCTTGCCGCCAACAGTCAGACCGGGTACGCCAATCGAAGCGGCATAATCGCCCGGTCCAAAAATAAGGGCTTCCAGCCGCCCCGGTGAACTGGCCGCAATTTTCTCGACATTTAGCATACCTTCCGCCGATTCAATCTGGGCTTCAATCGCGATGCGCTGGCTAAAACCTCTGGTCGTTTCGATGGCCGTTAGTAGGGCTGCCACGGTGTAAACATCTTCTGGCCGGTTGACTTTAGGCACTATCACCGCCCCCAGTTTATCCCCGGCTGCTTCAGCTACTTCGATTAAATCCTGGTAGAAGTAAGGTGATGAAACCGGGTTAATCCGCCAGGCCAGCCGTTTGTCGCTCCAATCAAGCTCTTTAGCGGCCTGGATAATAGTCCGGCGAGCTTCGGGGCGTTCTTCCGGGGCAACCGAGTCTTCCAGGTCTAATAAAACCTCATCCACGGCTAAACCGGCGGCTTTGGTAATCATCTTCATATTGCTGCCTGGAACGGATAGTTCGCACCGTCTGGTGTTCATGGGGTAAACTCCTTTAAAAGTAGTTGGTAAACAGAAACGGGATTAAACTTGCCGGAAACTAATGGCAAGTTTAATCCCGTTTCTGTTAGAAATCAATCGAAGTTAGACGCGGTTCCGCTGTGTCACCAGGCGCATACGCCGCCAGCCCAGCGTTCCGGCAGCCAGGAGCAGGCCAGCCAGGGGTAGTTCGCCGCCGCTCTGGGGTAAGCTGCTGGTTCCGGGCGGCAAAGTCGCTGCCTCGCCCCCACCCAGGTTCTTAAGAAATCCGGCTACTCCATTGCCGATAACCTCGGCAATCGGCGCAACATCTGGCTTAACGGCTACCGCTGCCTTAGTAGCGGCGGGCGGATTACTGCTGGCCGCAGCCGTAGTAATTGGTTGTGACGTGCTGGTCGGGACGGCTGCAACCCCTGTCCTGAAGATGAATTGGCGCTGGGATACTCCGGCCCCGGCGGCATTGGTGACGTTAATATCGGCTATGTAGCCCCCGTTTGGCAAAGCGCCGCTCTTAATGTCAAAGGAAGCGGCATTGTCCAGGTTGCCGCTGGCAAGAGCCACACCGCTGCCGTCAGCCTTGAAAATTGTCACAGAATAGTTATCACCGGCGGCTCGTTTGGTCCAGTTTAGGGTCAAAGGCAGGGCGAAGGCGGTCCCGGCATTACCCGGTTGGCCGGTCGTAATATCGCTCAGGTCGGCGTTAGGCGCGTCCAGTCGTCCGCCATTGAAAATAAAGGAACTGGTACTCCAATTTCGCAGAACTTTACTGCCAATGATATTGGTAAAGCGTACGTAATAAATCTCGCCGGTTTCGCTCGGTCTGATACCCAGGAAAGAATACCGGCCTATACTATCCACCTGGCTGCTTGCCATGACCTTTTCAGTACCGCCGCCTCGCATGATCAAATCTACCCGGTTGCCGGTCAAAGCGCCGCCGCCCGCGCTAGCGGTAAAGCTGCCGCCGATTACTCCGGTTGTGGCTGGCGCGGTAGTTGAAGCTACCGAAGTTTTTGGAGTAGTGGTCGGGATAGCCCCGGCTACCCCGGTGGCTGTGGCCGCAGGAGTGCCTGCCGCCGCTGCATTATTGCCAGCCGCCACGGTCGTAGCAGCCGCTTTAGGAGTTGGTGTGACCGGCACAGGAGTTGGGGTTGGAGCCGAAATCGGGGTGCTGGTCGGCGGCACATTCGGGGTGTTGGTCGGTGGGACTGCCGTTGCCGTTGGCGGCACTACTGTCGCGGTCGGAACTGGCGTATTGGTCGGTAAAAGCGTGCTGGTCGGCGGCACTGCTGTTGCGGTAGGTGGAACCCGTGTTGCCGTTGGTGGCACTGGCGTGTTGGTGGCTGGGACCGGCGTAGGTCCGGCGCTACCGACTGTCACCGAAATGCTGTTCGAGGTAACGCAAGCCTGGCCGGAATCGCAGACCCGCACGCTATTGCTGGCGAAACCGGTGGCATTACTGGAGAACTGTACCACCAGGACCAGTGTTACACTGTCGCCGGACCCGAAAGCGGTCGAAGTACCGGTATAAGTCAGGGTTCGTTTATCAACATTGAACTCGGAATTATTGACCCGGTTGCAATTGGGCGGCACGCAAAACGAATTAATATAATTCAATTGGGCCGGTAAAACGTCGGTAACACTGCCCAGCGTAGCCGTCCGGTTGGCTTTTATCGAGATAATATAGTTAAATTGCTCACCCGGCGAAGCACTGGTGACCGAGGCCGTTTTTGTTACCGAAAAAGCAGAGGTAGTCTGGCCCTGAGCGTTGGGAGGGAAGATAGCACCCAGCGTAAAGTTCAACACCGGCCAGCCGATAAGGCCAAACGCCAGTACAAGACCCACCAGCTCAAACCAGGTCCATTTTACCGCTTGAGTCGGGTTGTTTGACGGGTTACGTGTTGTCATCTTTTATTCCTCGATTTGCGCCGTGGCCGCAGCCTGGCTTTGAATTAGTAGTCACTAGCCGGTAGTCTGTAATATGCTCAGTTACCAGCTTTCGACTTTAACTTCCTCAGAAATAGCCCCGGTGTCCCAAGTCCTGAATGGTAAAATTTACTCAATTAATTGGTGTTTCGGTCAGCGATCAGAAATCTACCGACCCCTTATTACTTCAGTAATACAGCCTTCAAAATAAGTCGGCGAGTCGCCAGCCCGACCGGTGTACAGGTAATCAGGGTCGCGGTTGCATCAATAGTAGGAGCCAGGACCGAAATTTCGGTCGGAGCCACCTCTTTAACTTCGGTAATTACATAGTGGTAACTGGCATTATCGGTGATAACTTTAAATTCATCACCTTTTTGCAGCTCATTCAGGCGCAGGAAAATGCTTCCCCGGATGTCGCGATGGCCTACCAGCACCATATTACCGGATTGGCCGGGCATGGCCGTTCCCTGGTTATGTCCGGCTATGAAGTCGGCCACCTGCCAGGTTCCCAGGTTCACGGTAACTTCCTGAACCGCTGTATCAAGCCCAATCCTGGGTATAATCAAGCGGCGAGCCGGGGCAGGTGGCAGCGCGGGCGTAGCCGCTCCATCAGCAGCGCTTTGCTTGACCGGTTGGACTATCGCCGGAGTGGGGGTAGGCGCGACCGCTAAAGCCCCGCCGGTTTCAGGGGTAGGTGTCAGAACGGGCGTAGCTGTTGGCAGAATGACCACCGGGGATAAATTCGGTAGGGCAGTAGGAGTAGCCAGCACCGGTGTAACAGTGGCCGGAAGGGCTGTCGGCGGAAGGGCGATAGCGCCTCCGGCATGGGCGCTCAAGAAAAGCCCTTCGGAACGGGAAGGAGCAACCACAAAATCGGCTATCTGGGTCGGCCCGAAAAAATAGAGGCTTACGCCCGCCTGTTGCAAGAGCCAGTTGCCGGATAGGCTAATCGCGGCGATTACCACCAACGCTTCCAGGGTATAGCCGACCAGATTGCGGAAGCGTTGCAGCGGCCCGGTTTTTCTAACGACCGGAACAATTACCACCGGAGCCGCCACCAGGCTGGCCGGGGCAAACCGGGCCGTTGGCACATCCTCAATAACGCCGTTTGCGATTTCAGCTCTTTCCGGCTGGTAAAGCGTCCATGTGGTCTGAAACCGGGTGTTCAACGGTTGGGAAACCGGCCCTATCTTATAAGATTTCGGCTCGACGACCGGCCCTGGCTTTGAGGGTGCAGCGGCATGCGGCTTCTGGCGGGCCAGTTCGGCCTTTTTCTGGGCCAGCAGGGCTTCCAGTTCTTCGACCGATAATTCCTGCAAATTTGGGCGGGGCCTGATTGGCAACTTCCCCTCAAACAAAACTTGCTGGAGTTCGAGCAAATCAGGGTCGGTAATAATTGGGTCATGGGCCGGACGTTCGGCCTTTGAAACAGAGTATCGTTTGTTAGAAGTGTTTCCGTTACCGGTCAAAGTGGTTGCGCCTCCCCAACGCCACCAACCCCTTTGCCACCCTTCAGTTTTTGAAGGGCTGTTTAATAGTTTATTTGTTTACCATTACTACCACAATATATATACAGTCCCGGGTTTAACGAAGTCAATATTAGATGTAGTTATCCACATATTGTACTTGATTTGCTATACGACTGCTAAATATTGTATAAAGTACAGTTTCCCTGAAGATAACATAACATAAGAATTTGTCTTTTGCAAGAGTTTAAATCCAGAAAAAAAATACGCTTTACCTTTCTTGAAGTGCTATAATTTACTTTCCCACTGGTTTTCCACCGGTAGTCAACCGGTTGTCCACAGGAAATACACAAATAAAAGGTTATTTACAATGAAAATCAGGACCATTACTTATGGCGCGGCGGGTTCCTTAGCTGTTTCGGCCCAGGCCCAACACGAGTTAAACAGGGCCAGCAGGGTGTTAGGCGCAGCCAGCCAGTTCTTTATCGAAGCTGGTTGGGAAGTGCAGACCACACGCCTTAGTCTGTCGCCGGTCTTAAAAGAACTGGCCCCATCTGACCGGGCCGGTTGGCTCAACAATTTTGCCGAACTTTGCCAGGTAGCCCAACTTGAATTTGTTTCACTCGGAGCTTATCCTGGCGGCGAACTGACCAATCAGGAAATCCTGACTGCGCTAACGGCCCACCCGGCTTTCAACCTTACGACCATCATCGGACACGGCGGTCACGTACTGCCGGAAGGCGTGAAACAGGCTGCCGCAACCATACTTGAACTGGCCCAGGCTACCTCGGACGGTCTGCTTAACTTTCGCTACGCCGCGATTGCCCATTGTCCGCCCGGTATTCCATTCTTCCCGGCCAGTTACCAGGCCGTCCGGTACGGTGAACCAGCTTCGCTTGCCCTGGGTCTGCAAATGCCGGATTTAGCTTTTGAAGTCATCCGCAACCTGGCTCCCGAAATCCAGGCCAACGGTCCCTCCGTTATTACCGAAGGGCTGGCGGCGGTTTTGGTCAACGAACTGGGGCCGCTTCAGGCGCTGGCCGAAAAATTCTGTCAGGAACAGGGTTTGCAATATGGCGGGATTGATTTATCATTGGCCCCGCTGGGTGAGGACTCGGTAGTAGCGGCCTTTGAAGCAGCCGGGACGCTGCGCTTTGGCGAGACCGGGACTTTGGCCTTTGCCGCCGCTATCACTCGCGGTCTGCAACTGGCTGGCAGTTCGCTCAAGACGACCGGCTATAATGGCCTGATGCTGCCGGTACTTGAAGACCGCTTGCTGGGAGAAAGAGTCGAACAAGGTCTGGTAGATGTAAGCAAAATCCTGGCTTTTTCGGCGGTCTGCGGAACCGGTCTGGATGTTATTCCTCTGCCGGGAAATTTAACTTCGCGCCAACTGGAAAATTTGCTTTATGATGTAGCGGCCCTTTCGGCGCGGTATCATAAACCCTTATCGGCCCGGCTTTTCCCTGTACCAGGCAAGAAAGTGGGCGAGAAGACCACTTTTGAAAGTCCTTACCTGACCAATACCGTTATAATGTCACTCTAAAAATTAAGTGAGGTATTATGATTAACATTGTCGTTATCGGAGCCGGACAACGCGCTAAAGTTTACGCCCGCTATTGCCAGGACAATCCAGACCGGGTAAAAATCGTGGCGGTGGCAGAACCTCTGGCGGAGCGCCGAGATGCTTATGCGGCCCTGAATAATATTCCGCCTGAAAACTGCTTTAGCGACTGGCAGGAATTATTTGCCAAAGGTAAAATGGGTGAGGCCGCCCTGATTTGCACGGCCGATATGCTGCATACTGGGCCGACCCTGGCGGCGCTGAGTCTGGGTTACGATGTGCTGCTGGAAAAACCGATGGCCCCGAACCTGGCTGAGAATATCCGGCTGGTCCAGGCCGCCGAGGCCGCCGGGCGGCTGTTACAGATTTGCCACGTCCTGCGCTTTACGCATTTCTTCGCGGAAATCCGCCAGATTGTCCAGAGCGGACGGCTGGGCCGGGTGGTGAATGTAACTCATTCCGAAAATTTGATGTACTGGCACATGGCCCATAGTTTCGTGCGGGGAAACTGGCGCAATACCGAGGTGGCCGCTCCGATGATTCTGGCTAAATGCTGTCACGACCTGGATATTCTCTACTGGATTTTAGGCCAGCGCGTAAAATGGCTCAGTTCGTCCGGCAGCCTGACCCTTTTTCGGCCTGAAAATGCCCCGGCAGGAGCTACCTTGCGTTGTACCGATGGCTGTCCGGTGGCTGACGAATGCCCTTTTTACGCTCCCCGGCTGTATCTTAACGATAAAAGTGGCTGGCCCTTTGACGTGGTAACGCCCCAGGCGACTATCCCGGCCCGCCTGCAAGCCCTCGAAACCGGACCATATGGCCGCTGTGTCTATCACTGCGACAATAATGTAGTGGACCACCAGACGGTCAATATGGAGTTGGAGAACGGCACAACTGTCACGCTGGTCATGAACGGCCACGGCCATGAGGAAGCCCGGACTCTGCGCTTTGACGGCAGCAGGGCCACACTCCAGGGCAAGTTCGCGGTACGTGGCATCAGCGAGCTAACTATTCAAGACCACCTGACCGGCCAGGTCGAGTATATTGATGTCAATCAGGAGGACGACAGTGGTCACGGCGGCGGCGATAGCGGCGTGATTAACAGTTTTATCAACGCCCTGAACGGCCAGCCCGACGAACATGTAACCTCGGCCCGCCAATCGTTGGAAAGTCACTTGCTGGCCTTCGCGGCGGAGGAAGCCCGCCTGACCAACCGGACTATAGACATGGCGGCATTCCGGGAAGCGGTCAATCAGCCCGCTTAAACGGCAAGTATTGACACGGGCCAGGGTTAAGCCTATATCTTAATAAGGTTAGATGCTCTTAACCCTGGCCCGGTCTTTGCTTGGATTAAGCAGAAAGATCTTTTAACGAGCAATGCAAGCTCTCCAGGTTTATGGCTGGCCTGACTGATAAAGAAGCAGAATTTAGATCGAGCCTGGCCTTTCCAAAGCCGGGCTTACTTTTTTAAAAAGATTGCCAATATCAGCCCAAAAACGAATTTTACCACCAAAAGGAAAGGAAGCTTATTTAAATGCCTGACTCAAAATTTCAAAATGATTATTACACTATCGGCGGCGACCTGAAAGTCCGGCGCTTTGGTTATGGAGCCATGCGCGTCACCGGAAAGGGTATCTGGGGTCCGCCAAAAGACCACGCCGAAGCCCTGGCCGTACTCAGGCGGACGGTGGAACTGGGTATCAACTTTATTGACACTGCCGACTCTTATGGTCCAAACATCAGCGAAGAAATAATTGCCGAAGCATTATATCCTTACCCGGAAGACCTGATAATCGCCACTAAAG
>JAYSYV010001359.1:0-3224 GCA_043727245.1 Chloroflexota bacterium
TAACTTCAAAAAAGTTTTAGAGGCGACTTTTGCCACTTTAGGCTTAAAGCCTGAGCAAAAGGGTCAGGTATTGTTGCGCTTAGATGCCGGTTTTGGCACGAGTGACATCTTGAACTACCTTTTAGAAGCGGGCTATCAATTCGTGGTCAAACTCTTTAGCAGCACGCGGGCTAGCAAACTGTGCAGCGAGGTTAAGGAGTGGCACAGTGACCCTAAACAAAGCGGACGAGCCATGGCTTTACTAGAAGCGGCCCCCTATTACGAAAAGGATGTCAAAAGGCAAGTCTTGCAAATCGGGGTTCGCACTCTATTAACGGCCCAGCTCAAAGCGAAAGCCACCAAAGCGCCCAATTCAAAGGCGGGTGAACCCCCAACCCCAACCCCAATTCCAACCGCCCCGGACAAACTTTATAGCTATCATGTGCTGGTAGTAAAGCGGCCAGAACTAGCTGAAAGGCTGGAAGGCGAGTTCAAAAAGGAGTTGCTGCTGGGGCAACTGGCTTTTTATGATAAGCGGGCCGGGATAGAAAGCGCCTCGTTTTGCAGCGATAAGCAAGGATTAGGACTGGCCAGGCGCCGTAAGCGAAGTTTATTTGGTCAGGAAATGCTAATCGGGTTAGCCCAACTGGCCCATAATCTAATAATGTGGCAGCGCGAGCAGTTAAGCGAGCATGAACCAAAGGTAGGCGAGTACGGCATAAAATGCTGGGTGCGCGATTGGTTGGGAATGGGCGGTCGCCTGACCTTTCAAGACGGTCAAATTGTTAAAGTGCGGGTGCCCAAACGCCACGAAGTGAGCCGTCAATTCAAGTCAGCTCTCAAACAATGGGCTTGCCAAAGTGGGGTTAGGCTAATTTTGCGCCAAACTTAGACCTTCTATGTCAATAGGGAAATTAACGAGTTTTGAAAATTGCTTACTACGAAGCGGCTCTACGCAGATGGGTTTGCTGAGCAGTCTGGAAAATTGTACTGACATAGCTTTCTTTCTTACGCCAGAGGGCATGTATAATCCGTAACCAGTTATTGGAAAGGGCTCGCAAGGCCACGCTGTGAGTCTTGCCTTCCGCTCGTTTACGCCGGTAATACTCCTCGGCCCATTCTTCTTGGCGGGTGGATTGCCAGGCGAACTGATACAAGGCATTTCGCAACGGCTTGATACAGGCCAGCCGCCGTCGGGCTTTGGAATAATTGCCGCTTTCAAACAGCACTGGCGAGGTGCCAGCTACCGCCTGCAAATTGGTGGGCTGCTCGTAGCGCGAACGATCATCGCCAATCTCGGCCAATAACCGAGGGGCCAGTCGCTTGCCTGCGCCTGGCAGCGAGGCCCACACTTCGCGGTCACCATGGCTAAAAAAAAGGCTTTCAACCTCTTTATCGTAAGCCGCGATCTGTTCTACCAGCGGCAAAAGCTGGGCGACCAGGGCCAGCATCAAACGTGACTTCGTCCTAACACTCACCGCATTGGAGTGTAAATGAGGCTGGTGCAAGCACTGGTAAATCCTGGGGGTATATTCTGCCGCCCGTTTATGCCCAGCCGTTTTAAGGACTAAAGTGATCTCTTCGAGGGAAGCGGTCTGGGCCTGATCTGGGGTAGGATAGCTTTGTAAAAAAAGCAGGGTCGAACGCTGGTGCAGTTTAGTGAACAATTCCAGCGCAGACGGGTAGTAAGCTTTGAGGCAGGCGGTAAGCTGGTTAACCAAACGGGTTTGCATTTCGATCAGGTTGTCCTGGTCGCGGGTCAATTCCTTGAGTTCCTGTACCAGGGCACTATCCGGCTTCAACTCTCGCAAGTCAGCCAGGTCACTGCGGCCGGTTTTAGCCAAAAGATAAGCGTCAATCTTGTCAGTTTTAGCCCCGGCGGCTCCCCGCTTACGGTCAACTGTCTTTGGATTAACCGGGTAAACGGCCCAGCCTGCTTCCAGCAATGCAGCAATTAGGAGGCCCTGGCTGGTCTCGATAATGCAGGCTAGTTGAGCAGGATTAGGAGTGATTTCTTTAAGAAAACTATTAAGCTGGGATAGACCACTGACGGTGTGGTCCACTCTGAGTGAACCACGAGTTTTAGCAGTTTCGTCAATGACTACCACATCATGATGGTCGTCCGCCCAGTCGATACCAGCGTAAAACAAGGCAGTTTCCTTTCTCTAAAGCAAAAAGCAAAGATTACATTTCTGGGATAACGGGTCCTTATACATGGTGCTCACTTAAGGCACGACCTTCTAATAATCGGTTGTCCCAGAAACACTGCCAGGCCAGCACGGTCTAAGTTAAGCAATCGAGTTGCGTGGTAATTATAGGCTTGACCTGGCAGGTTCATTCGAGCAAAGTATAAACCTTACTCACGACCCTCAGCAATCGTGCTGCGGCTCTGGTTCTATATTAACGTATAAGGTAATTAAGAATATAGGACTCTAAATCCTGAACATAAGATATAAGGTTAACATTTCTTTCCTTGAGTAGTCGTAATCCCGCTAATACGCATATACCTTCATCATAGGTTATAAACAACAATCGTTGTTCCAGCGGCGCAGTTACTCCCTCTACTCGGTTTATATAGTTTCTAATTTTGTTTTGTAATTCGTGAAATTGACCGGTTTTTGCTAAATTTTCAAACATCTCTAATTCAAAAATAGTTAAATCTATTTTTACAGAGTTCCTGTTTATGACATTATCTTGGGGAGCATTTCGGCTTATAACCAACTTTGCCCACATGAGTTTATCAAATATAGTGTCAAGTTCCTTTACTAATTGAGCTTGTTCTATAACGTCCCCTAAAGTCAAGACAGAAAATTGTCGAATTTAAGGTGGAACGCTGGCAGATAATTTATCAACTTTGCGGCTGGTCTAAAGGCAACCAAACCTCTTTTTATTTTTCAAAATAGACACTGGCCGGAGTTAGATAGTCCAAAGACTGGTGTAATCGGTATTGTCAGCTTAAGGAAGCGAAAGAGGGCGAAATGTGAGATACTGCCCGGTAATTCTTTCTGTAAAACTTCCTAACCGATGAGAGCAGTGTAATTACCTGAAAACCAAACTGACCAAATCCCAAAAAATAAAGATAGCCCCTTCTTACAAAGGCCATCGCTACCCTACCCCGATAATTAAAGAATGTGTTTGGCTCTATTTGGAGACCAGACAAAACCGTGGGAGGTATATCAGAACATCCGTTTGGTCTCTTGCCAATTGCTTCAAAAATAACAACTGACCCAGCCTCTGGACCGGTT
>JAYSYV010001360.1:0-3223 GCA_043727245.1 Chloroflexota bacterium
CCGCTTTGCTGAGTGGCCTTAACATCTCTATAAATGAGGGTCATATCGCCGCCACGCTCGAAAAGCATTTTCCACATGGCCGAAACTTCTTTACCTTTAAGATTCTGGAAAACTTCGTCTGTAAACTCGGCCTCCGGGTGATAACATTCGGCTAAACCAGCGGCATTTTTAGCCTGTAAAGCTTTATAAAACTTTTCCAGCAAAGCCTGATTTGACTCCATAGGTTGCCTTATCCTTTCGCAGCAGGTTTCAACCTGATATTTTTTATTTTCAAGAGAATAGAGTGAACAAAGAGTGTTTTGCAAAGTATAGCAAATTAAGCTGTGATGCGCGATTCTAGAATGCTTCTTTCATTTCGCTTTACTTTTTATTTTAAGCTTATATAATGGCCTTATTATTCACTCTGAATTAATTTAATAAATCCGCCTTTACCAGCCAAAAAAGCAAATTTTTGCACTCTATCTGTTTTGCTTGATTGCATTCTAACTACATTGCTGAAAAGGAGAGTAAATGGCACGCCATCAAGGATTCTTAAGCTCGATTGCTCAGGCCCACCGGGAGGCCGAAAAACAACGTCTGGTCCAAATGCGGCTTCAATCTCAGGCTGCCAGAGCTTCTATAGCTGCACAGACAGCTTATCAGAAGGCTTTGTTACAGCAACAAAAGAACCAGTTGGCTGCACAGACCAACTATGAAAAAGAGCAAAAAAGACTTTATTTGGAGTCGCGGATTGCAGAAGTAGCCTTTAAAAATGAACAGCTGCAAGGTGTTGTGGGCCAGTTAAATAACCTTCTAACTGATACTCTCTCGATAAATGATTATTTAGATTTAGAAAGATTAAAAGAGGTTCCCCAATTACCTCAATTCCAACCAGGATTGTTGGCTGTTCAACCGCCTCCACCTTCAGTACAAGCTTACCTACCTCCAGAACTAACCGGCCTTCAGCGGTTTAAGCCCGGCGCGAAACTTAAATATGATCAAGATGTCGCTATGGCTCATCAGCGTTATCAAGCCGATTTTGCAGGTTATCAGACGCGAGAAGGTCAACGCCAGGCCGCTTTGCAACAAACCTGGCAAAACTATCAACGTCAGATAGTGGAAATTCAGCAAAAGGCGGCAAGCCAAAATGCCGAAATCGAGAGTTTCAAAAAAGATTTTCAGGAGGGCCAGCCAGAAGCAGTTATCAACTATTTTACTCTTGTATTGGAAGGCAGTGTGTACCCTGAAGACTTTCCCCAACACGCTAAATTGGGCTTTATACCTGAATCAAAACAGTTAGTAGTCGAATACGACTTGCCATCTTTTGAGATTATCCCTGCGGCTAGTTCTTATACCTATGTGAAATCAAATGACCAGATTTCGGAAAAAGCCGCTACCCAACTGCAACGTAAAAGCCTTTATACATCAGTTGTGGCCCAGGTTACTATTAGAACTCTTCATGAATTGTTTGAAGCCGACCGGTCGAAGTTGTTGGATACTATTGTGTTTAACGGTTATGTAGAATCGGCGGACCGGGCGACAGGCCGTAATAGGCGGACCTGTCTGGTAACTGTACGTGCTACCTGCGATACTTTCTTGCAACTGGAATTGAGCCGAATTGACCCGGTGGTTTGTCTTAAAACACTAAATGGCTCTATCTCAAAGAGTCCTGATGAATTGGCTCCGGTGCGACCTGTTATGGAATTTAACATGGTAGACTCCCGGTTTATTGATGAAACTGACGTAATTTCAGGATTGGACCAACGCCAAAATTTAATGGAGCTTACTCCTGGGGAATTTGAATCTCTTATTTCCAACCTGTTTCGTAAAATGGGCCTGGAAACCAGGCTTACCCAGGCTTCGCGAGATGGTGGGGTAGATTGTGTTGCTTTTGACCCCAGGCCGATCTTTGGCGGTAAAGTGGTCATTCAAGCCAAGCGTTATAAGAATACTGTTGGAGTTAGTGCTGTACGCGATTTGTACGGAACTATACAGAACGAAGGTGCTTCTAAGGGTATCCTGGTGACAACCAGCGGTTATGGCAAAGCGTCTTTCGATTTTGCCCAGGGCAAACCCCTTGAATTATTGGGAGGCAGTAATCTCCTTTATCTTTTAAAAGAATATGCCGGAATCGAGGCGAAGATAATCATGCCTGAAGATTTAATAGATACTTACAATTTTGAAGGTGATCAACTGAACTGATACCAAACCTTTAACCTGCTCCTTTTTACCTCAAAATCACTATCGACTTTTCCTGGGCTGCTTGTCAGGCGTGGCTGCCGAGGTCCATTTTTCTATCCCCACCAGCAACAAAGGAATCCTGTACAGAAGGTTAATAATTTCCAAGTTGTAGAGTATTACCATATAATTACTTTGTTTTTAGGAGTTAAAGTTCGATAAGGAGAATAAATTTTGGAGACGAGAAGAATGGGCCGGACCGGTCTGCAAGTTGCCCCCATCTGCCTGGGCGGTAACACTTTCGGCTGGACCACCGATCAGGCGAAATCGGAAGAAGTTTTGGATGCTTACATGGAAGGTGGCGGCAATTTCATTGATACCGCCGATGTTTACTCGCGCTGGGCTCCCGGCAATACGGGTGGCGACTCTGAAAGAGTTCTCGGTAAATGGATGAAAGAAAGGGGCAATCGGGCCGAAGTTATTATCGCGACCAAGGTGGGTTCCCCGATGGGCGACCGCCCGAATGAAACCGGTCTATCCCGGCATCATATCATGGCCGCAGTCGAAGACTCGCTGCGTAATCTGCAAACCGATTACATTGACCTTTACCAATCGCACCGCGATGATTTCAATACACCGGTCGAGGAAACACTACGGGCCTACGACGACCTGATTTCGCAGGGTAAAGTTCGCTATCTCGGCGCGTCCAACTTTGCGGCCTGGCGCTTGACCCGCAACCTGTGGGTCAGCGACCAAACTAAGTATGCCCGCTACGAAACTTTGCAGCCGCTGTATAACCTGTACAGCCGGGAAGGCTACGAGCGCGAACTGGAACCGCTCATCCTCGACCAGCAGGTCGGAGTCATTCCTTATTCCTCGCTTGCCAGCGGCTTCTTTAGCGGCAAGTATCGCCAGGGGCAGCCTCTGCCGAATACCCCCAGGGCTAAAGGCGTGGAAAAAACTTACATGAACGAACGCGGCTTCAAAATCCTGGCTGAAATTGAACGAGTGGCCGAAAGCCTCAAAGCAACCTCCAGTCAGGTAGCTTTGGCCTGGTTGCTGGCCC
>JAYSYV010001361.1:0-9780 GCA_043727245.1 Chloroflexota bacterium
ATGGGCCGCCAGCTTTAGAGCCAGGGCCGGAGCCAGGGGAATGAGCCACTTTTCCAGCCGGTTAGCCCCTTTGGGAGAAATTCGCCTGTATAGGCGGTAGAGGGTACGTAATAAAGAATCGGCTGAGAAGCGGATATAGTCACTAATCCAGTCCTTGATGCCGCCTAAACCCAGCACTTCCAGCGAGAAAGAAAAGACCCGTGGCGCTCGCCAGGCGGTAGTCAGGACCAGCCGGTTATAGTCCAGCCAGCCGAAACGGTCCTGGAAGAAGCGTCGGGTCAGGCCGGGGCCGGTTTGCTGGAGGGCCGCGCAAAAGACATTCAACATGCGGTTAACATCGTCGGGCCGTTTGCCCGCATCATAGGGCGACATAAAGCGGCTAAAGACCCAGGCCAGGCTGATATTGTGCTGGTGCGCCCCAATAGAGCGAAGGTGTTTTTCTTCCAGCAAAGCGTGGTCAAGACTAAAGGCCAGGAGGCGAGTCAGGCGAGGCAGATTGCGGACCTGGGAGCCAAAGCCGCAAAAAGTCAGGGCCGATTGAGGCGAGGTGGCATCTCCCACCGAAATGATGCCCCGGCGGCTGGCGCTGGCGACCGGGCGGTGATGCCGGGCCGGGATAAAGCCGTAGACCGGTTTGAGATGGCGAAAATCCGGGCCGGGTATTTTGTAGGTGGGTAGCAGCCGGAAGTATTCTTCAAACAGGACCAGCAAGCTCTGGTTTTCGGCCAGGCCGGGCCGCACCAGGTCATAATAAAATAGGTAGACCGTCATTTCTAGGGCGTGGCCGGGGAAAGCTTCCCAGATATACTGGCGGCCTTGCTGGGCGTGGGCCACGCTGACCAGCACATCACCCAGGCCGGGGTTGGTCTGGCGCGGTCCGGGGCCAACTTCAAACCCGCTGGCGGTAGTCCCTACTGTCGGGCAGACTCCATCAAAAGGTTTGCCGCCTTGCAAGAGCAGCGATAACGGCGAGATTGCGCCCAGGGCATTGACGACCAGGCGTGTTCCCACACGTTTGGTTTGACCGCTCTTGTCGCTAATCTCGACCAGGCCGCGCACCGGGCCACTTTGAGTAATTGTCACCAGTTTGAGGGCGTGAAAATCGAGGCAGACTCCCCCGGCTTCCTCGAACTTCTGGCGGGCCAGTTCCAGCAGTTTGCTCAGGTCAATCGCCACATCCAGCACCCCTTCCAGTAGAAGTTCGGCGGGCGGTTCGGGAATATTCCCGGCGTAGAAACTAATCAAGCCGCTTTGATAGCGTCCGGCCACGGCCTGTTCGATTTCGGCCTGACTGAACAACCCGGCTTCAACAAATTGCAGCAACTCGTCATCCGAAATATTCCACTCGCGGTGACTGGTCCCGACCCGGCGCTGGTCGAACACGGCTACCCGGTAGCCCTTTTGGGCCATTACGGCTGCGCTGAAAAGCCCCAGAACGCCTCCACAATACACTATGTCGTATTCTGAGTCGGCTTCCGGCATTTCTTCCGGCGGGACATAGCGCAAAACTTCGCTTTCGAGAGGGTTCTCGCCCCTGGCAACCTTCTTCCAGCGTTGTTCCAGGTTGAGAATATATTCGAGGTGCAGCAGACCGCCTTCCATTTGTCGCAGGGCGGCCACCGTAAGCGGATACTTCGTTTCGAGTTGGGCGGCTAAATCCTGGGGAGAAAGGGTTGTTGGCATGGTCAATACCGTTTCAGCCGCGCAGGCAGCAGGGTCATCCACGACCTGGCCGAAAGAAGTATCCGAATTTTGGGGAGTAACGCTCATGGAAAACCCTTTCTCGTTGCCGGTTGCTATTTTAGATATAATTATAGCATTTCGGGAAAGGGCCGAAATTTGTAAACGGTTTGCGCCGGATTATGATTGTGTTTATTTCCGGGATTCAGTCGAAGCGTGGGTTTGATTTATAGCTGAGTAAGAGTAGAAAACTGAGGATTGGCACACAGGCTATGCCGATTATTCCCAGGGTATAGTTTCCGGTGGCCTGTTGCAGGACGGCTAAAGGCAGTGGAGCCAGGGCCGCGCCACTGATATTTATTAAAGCGCCCGCTCCCTGGTAAACGCTGACCCTTTCCCGGCCATAATAGTGGACCCAGATTACGCCGCTTATCACGAATAAACTGCCTCCTGCGCCGCCCATTATTATCGCGTACAAAAGAGCAGGCAGCAGCGAATTAACCAGCAGCAGACTGAGCGTACCGACTGCTAACAGGATTAGCACACCCAGCAGGACCAGTCTCGGTTCAAAGCGCTCGAGTATAAACCCGCAGAAACCCGTCGTTACGGCTGAGGCTACGGCCCACACTACGAATATCACCGACACAACCTCGGCTCCCTGGCCGCGTTCAGTAAAAATGGAGATTTGATGGAATATAAGGGCCGTTATCACGAACGGCCCAGCGCTCAAAGGCAGCACCAGTTGCCAGAAACGCCCCGATCGCCAGACCCGTCCAGCTTTGGGGTCCAGGGCCGCCTCAATAATATTTCCTTCTTTACTTTCATTGAGCTGTATTTCAGGGGTCATTGGAGTTAGCCCGTCAGGATACAACCCCATTTTTTCCGGCTTATCCCGCACGATGAAAACAGCCGCCGGAATAACCAGCAGCCAAATTGCTACCCCTAATATCTGGTAGGAGGCTCGCCAGCCTACCTGGGTTATCAACCACTGGCAAAGGGGCGGGAAGAAAGCGTTAGCCACGGCCATGCCCATGCTTACCATGCCGATAGCCCGGCCCCGGTAGCGCACGAACCACTGGACAGTTAGCAAAATAGCGGTCATCGTCAATGAACCCTGGCCTAAAGCCCGCAAAGCGGCGAAGAATACCAGGAACGCCAGCGCTCCGCTCGACCAGGCCAGGCCAAAACAGGCTCCGCCAAAAAGCAGGGCAATCAAGCCCAGCATTATTCTCGGCCCGAATTTCCCTACCAGACGGCTGATTAGCAGGGCCATAATAGCGCTGAAAATTGTTCCCACCGAGAACAAAAACGAAAGCTCAGTCCTTGACATGTGGGTATCGGCCAGGATAGGGTCCACAAAGACCGAGAAAACAAATGTCTGCCCAGGCCCGGATGTAAAGACCGCCACCATCGCGACAGTAGCAACTAACCAGCCATAAAAAGGCCGCTTTTTCGTTCTCGCACCGGTATTTGTTGAAATTTGCGTATTATTGATGTTGGGTTCCCTGACCTGTTTCGTGTGTAAAATTATGGATTACTGCCGGTAAAAATTCCAGAGAGCAAGATATAGGGGGATATAATAACTTATTTATTTGTCCAGGGGTAGGCAAATCGCAGGATTAGGGTAGCAACTGGCAAAATTAATTCGGCGGGGGCTGTTGATTAAATTTTGTTCCGCCATAAGAATACTTGTTATTTAGATTACCAGATAAGTAAATAAAAAGAGGCCGCCGCTGGTTAAAGCAGCAGCCTCTTTTTATTTTACAAAATTTAGACAGCGTTAGCGCCGATAGGTGTCCCCGCTTGCCCAGCGGGGCGGGGGAAGTAACCCGGCGCAGGTGAAAGGTTGCCGTTGCCGTTACCGGCTGGACCATCGCGGGGCGGTTCAGGCGATTTAGGCAGATTAGCCACTCCCTCGCCTTTTTTGAAGGTCAGCTCTTTAGGGTTTTCGGGGTCCATGGCGACCATAATAACGTCGCCCTCTACGAACTGGTTGTCCAGTAGCAGCTTGGAAAGATGATTTTCCAATTTGCGCTGGATGACCCGGCGCAGCGGCCTGGCCCCGTAAACCCGGTCGTAACCCTCGCGGGCGAAGAAATCCAACGCCTCCTCGGTCAACTGCAATTCCATTCCCTTGACCGCCAACCGACCGATTACTTCTTTCATCATTAGTTTGATAATCTGGGTAATTTCAGCCTGGTTTAAGTGGCTAAAGATAATCGTTTCGTCCACCCGGTTCAAGAATTCAGGTCGGAAACTCTCTTTTAGTTCCTGCATTACCTGGGTCTTCATGGCTTCGTTCTCGCGCTTTTCCTCGTCAGCCTGACGGTTCGAGCCGCCACCGTAAGAGAAACCTAAAGCGCGTTCGCGGATACGAGCCGTACCCACGTTCGAGGTCATAATCACCACCGTATTTTTAAAGTCTACCGTCCGGCCATGTCCGTCGGTCAGGCGGCCATCGTCCAACAGTTGCAGCAGGACGTTAAAGACTTCCGGGTGGGCTTTTTCGATTTCGTCAAAGAGGACGATTTGATAGGGCCGCCGCCGGACCGCTTCGGTCAATTGGCCGCCTTCATCGTAGCCGACATAGCCCGGTGGCGAACCAATCAGGCGGCTAATAGTGTGTTTTTCCATGTATTCCGACATGTCAATGCGGACCATCGCGTCCTCACTGTCGAACAGGAAGTTAGCCAGGGCTTTGACCAGTTCGGTCTTGCCAACGCCGGTTGGTCCCAGGAAGATGAAGGAACCGATGGGGCGATTGGGGTCGCGCAAGCCGCTTCTGGCCCGCCGGATGGCATCGGATACCGCTCGGATGGCTTCTTCCTGGCCGATTACGCGGTCGTGCAGGCGGGCTTCCATCTCCAACAACTTTTTCATTTCGCCTTCCATCATCCGGCTGACCGGGATACCGGTGCTTTTGCTGATAATTTCGGCGATGTCTTCCTCGTCTACCACGTCATCAATTTTCTTATCTTTGAGCCACTCGGCCCGCTCGGCATCGTACTGCTTCTTGAGCGAGTCGTGTTCGTATTTCAGCCGGGCCGCTTTTTCATAGTCGAGCTTGATCGCGGCGGCTTCCATTTCGATGCTCAGTTCCTTGATTTTGGCCTCTTTACCCTTGACGCTGGCCGGGGCGCTGAACATATCAATCCGCACCTTGGCGGCAGCTTCATCAATCAGGTCAATCGCCTTGTCGGGCAAGAAGCGGTCGCTGATATAGCGTTCGCTAAGTTGGGCCGCCGCTACCAGGGCTGTATCAGTAATGGTCAGGCCGTGATGGGCCTCGTACTTGGGCCGCAGACCGCGCAGCATCAAAATCGTATCATCGACACTCGGTTCGCCAATCAGGACCGGGGCAAAGCGGCGTTCCAGGGCGGCATCTTTTTCGATGCGCTTGCGGTATTCGTCCAGGGTTGTCGCCCCGACCACCTGCAACTCCCCACGGGCCAGGGCCGGTTTTAGCATATTGCTGGCATCAATGGCTCCTTCCGCCCCGCCTGCCCCTACGACGGTATGTATCTCGTCAATAAAGAGGATGACTTCGCCCTGGGCGCGGCGCACTTCGTCCATTACGGCTTTCATGCGTTCTTCAAACTCACCTCGGAATTTCGACCCGGCTACCAGTCCAGCAATGTCCAGGGCCAGCACCCGCTTGTCCTGAAGATTTTCCGGTACATCACCGCTTTCGATTTTTTGGGCCAGACCCTCGGCCACGGCGGTCTTACCCACGCCAGGCTCTCCGATTAAAACCGGGTTATTTTTAGTCCGGCGCGACAGGACTTGCATTACTCGCCGAATTTCCTCGTCTCGGCCAATTACCGGGTCGAGCTTATGCTCCCTCGCCATTTTAGTTAAATCAATACTGTACTTTGCCAGTATCTGGTATTTGCTTTCGGCCTGTTGATCGGTCACGCGCTGATTGCCCCTTACTTCTTGTAAAGCCTGGTAAATCCGCTCTTTATCTATGCCGAACCGCTTTAAAAGCAGGGCGGTTGGGTCGCTAGGCGAGGCGGTCATCGCCAGAAACAGGTGTTCGGTCGAGATATATTCGTCCTGCAAACGGGTCCGCTCGGAGTCGGCATTAGCGAAAAGCTGTTGCAGCCGAGGAGTAATATACATACTGACATTGATACCCTGGAAACCGCCCGTCGATGGAAAAGCCAGTTTCGGGGTAACATCCAGTTTATCCTGGACCGCTTTTTTTACGAGGTTAATGTCCACGGCCATGCGTTCTAAGACCTGGGCAGTAACGCCATCTTTTTGTTGCAGCATCGCCATCAGAATATGTTCTACATCAAGCTGGCTGTGCCGGGCTTCCATTAAAATTTGGTATGAATTAGTTAAAACTTCCTGAGCTTTTTCGGTAAATTTATCAAAGGGATTCATTGCCATTGTTTGAGTCAAACTCCTTCGGGCTTACTATGCTTTCCTGGCCTATCATAAGCGAGGCTTAGATAAAAAAAGAAAGGCTGGTTATGCTTGAGGATTTCAATAAGAAGATCCGCTTTAAAGCACCGTTCCTGGTTTTTAAGCTGCTAAAGCTTATAAATATTATACGTGATACATTTCTATATGCTACAAAAACCCCAATATTCTATTAAAGTTCTAACGTAGGTTATTAAGCTTTGAACATAAAACGGGGCATGTGGAACGTAAAACGTAGAATGTAGATATAGGGGGTGAAGGTCTTAAAAGAAGGTTAATCTGGTAGTAAATTCTCAATATTACATGGGCGATTTACTCCCTTTAACATTCTAAGTTCCAGGTTTGACGAGCTTTGTATGTGCCAAAAGGCCCGCAAAGCCTTATAATTCTCGAACGGAATAATTTAACGTTCATTTCATCAGGTTAATTCATAATCATTAACAAGTTCAACTCGTAGCTTTATACTAACGATTACTGACTACTAACATAGGATATTTAAGTTATGGCAAAAGAAAAAGTAGCCGCTGAAGGCTTCGCTGATTTGCGGGTTCACTCGCATTACAGCTTCCGGGATGGTGTCAACAGCATAGATGAACTGGTCAAGGCAGCAGTTGAGCTGGGTCGTCCGGCTATGGCCCTGACCGACCACGGCCAGGCGGCTGGATTTATCCAGTTCCAGGAAGCTGCCGACCGTCACGGTCTGGCTAACCCGATTTTTGGGGTGGATATGCCAGTGGCATGGCCGGGCGAAGAAGGGCCGGGCAGTTGGGCGCAGGAAAGCTGCGGGGCCGAGGCGGTCCGGTTGAGCGCCGGGGCTAAAAATATCCGGTCGCATAACCTGGTAGTACTGGCTCGCAATGAGCAGGGCTTGCAAAACCTCTTCGAGGTGCTGACCTGGGCCGGGACAGCCGGGTATGATGAAAACGACGCTGAAGGTCCGCTCTTGCGCGAGGAAATTCTGCTGGAAAATGCCGCCGGGTTGGCTGTTTTGAGTGGCGGCTGTAGCGGGCAGATTTCCCGCTTGTTGGAAAGCGGTCGGGAAGAAGCAGCAGCGGCGGTTGCGGCGCGTTATCGCGAGGCTTTTGGGGAACACTTTTACCTGGAACTGGTCAGCCACGCTTCCCCGCTGGCCCAGGCCGACCGCCAGAGAGTGGCCGCTTTCGGGAAAACTCATGGTCTGCCTTTGCTGGCGACTTCGGATGTTCATTATTTATACCCATTCCAGGCGGCGGCTCGCGACCTGTTGTGGGCGGTGGCTGATAATGCCCGGCAGGATGACCCCAAACGCCGCCGCCCGGTAGGCGATGATGCGCGGCCTTTGAGCCAGGACGAACTGGAAAGCCGCTTTGCCGAATGGCCGGAAGCGCTGGTAAATGCCGCCAAATTGGCCCAGGAATGCCGGGTGCGCTTGCCCAAATCCGAACTGATTATTCCAAGTTTCCCGATACCGTCCGAATTTTCGGGTGGGGATAGCCCGGTAGGAGCGGCCCGTTATCTGGAAAGTATCTGCCGGACTTCGCTGAATGAACGCTTCGGCCCAAACTTGCCGGAAGTGGTCGAACAACGTTTGAACGTGGAAATGGGTGTGATTGCCCAGGCCGGATTTGCCCGCTACATTTTGATTGTGGCCGATATGGTCCGGCAGGCCCGCCAGATGAATATTTTATGCGCCCCACGCGGTAGTTCAGCCGGGTCGCTGGTCTGTTACGCGGCTAAAATTACGCCGCTGAACCCGCTGGATTACGGCCTGCTTTTTGAACGATTTCTCAATCCGGCTCGGCTGGCTCCGCCTGATATTGACCTGGATATTGCCGACGAGGACCGGCCTCGCCTGCTGGACTACGTGGTGCGGCGTTATGGTCTGGAGAACGTAGCCCATATTATTACCCACAACTTTGAAGGCGCTAAATCGGCCCTGCGCGATGCCGGTAAACTTCTGGGTAGCGACCCGTTTTTGGTCAACCGGCTGGTCGGTCTCGTGCCTATCGAGTTCCAGCGCCCCTACACCCTCAGCCGGACGCTGGCTGAAGAAGCGGAAACGGGCCGCCTTTACAAAAACGACCCGGCTGCCAAAGAGTTGATTGACACGGCTTTGCTACTGGAAGGGACCGGTCGCAATATGGGTACTCACGCCGCCGGTGTGGTTATCACGCCTGAGCCCGTGGCCCACTATGTCCCGCTTATCAGAACCGAGGGTCTGGGTCAGGAGCAGCGCAAGTCTGAGGCTCGCAACCTGGCCCGTAACCAGCAAAGCGGCTCTGAGGAGGAAGCGGGACAGTCGTTATTGCTTTTTCCAGCAGTAATGACCCAGTGGAATATGGAAGACATCGAGAAACGCGGCCTTTTAAAGGTTGACCTGTTGGGGCTGACCGCCTGGAGTACTATTGCCCATGCCTTGCGCTTTATCGAGCAGGAGCGAGGCGAAAAGCTGGATGTATGGGACTTGCCGCCGGATGACCCGGCCACTTTCCAGGCTCTTTCGCAGGGTTATACGCTGGGGGTCTTTCAGCTTGAAAACCAGGGCATGACCGAGTTTACGCGAGGCATGAAGCCGCAATCTATCGCCGATTTGGCCCTGATGATTGCGGCATACCGGCCCGGCCCGATGCCCTTTCTGGGCCGGTTGCTGGCAGTACGGAGTGGTCGGGAACCGCTCAAAACGCCTCATCCGTTGCTTGATCCGATTATGGCCGAAACTTACGGGGTGCCGGTCTACCAGGAAACCATGCTAAAAATCGCTCAGGAAGTGGCCGGGTACAGCCTGGGTGAGGCCGATGTGTTGCGCAAGGCTATCGGTAAGAAGCATCAGAAGGAACTGGTGGCTCAACACGCCAAGTTCCTGGCCGGAGCGCAGGCCAAAGGACTGACGAAAGAGGTGGCTGAGGCGGTCTGGGAGATGTTCCCACCGTTCGCTTTCTATGGCTTCAACCAGGCCCACGCCGTTATTTACGGCTTTTTGACCTACATCACGGCCTACCTTAAACAGCACTACACCCTGGAATACCTGGGCGCTCTCTTGACCGTAGCCGGGGGCGACACCGAGGCGATAGTCAAGGCCGGGTCGGAAGCTCGCCGCCTCAAAGTGCCGCTTTTGGGGCCGGACGTGAACCGGAGCGCCAGCCGTTTAGCGATTGACCGGCTGGAAAGTGGCGAGGCTGCTTTGCGGTTTGGCCTGGCAGCGGTCAAAGGGCTGGGACCGGCTGGTCTGGAAAGTTTGCAAGCCGCCCGCAACACCGGACCGTTCCTGGGACTGGCCGACTTCATCCGGCGAGTGCCGGGCCGGGCTGTCAACGCCCGGACCCTGACCGCCCTGACCCGCGTGGGGGCGTTTCCCTTTGGCAACCGGGCTTCGGTCGAAGCGGCTATCCCGGCGGCTCAAAAAGCGGCTAAAGCCAAAACTTTTCAGGAGCCGCCATTGGACGAACTGCCCGAATACCCGCTCGAAATTTTGCTGGGTTACGAGCAGGAATACCTGGGTGTCCACGTCACGCCGCTGCCGGTCGCCGAAACGGTTGAGCGGCTGGAAGCGGAAGGGCGAGTTGATACAACTACCCTGGATGCCGCCACCAAAGCCGGGCAGGTCATTCGCATCGGTGGGGCGCTTACGGGTGGTCGGGAAATCCAGAGCCGCTACGGTGTGATGTACGGTTTCAACCTGAACGATGGCCGGGG
>JAYSYV010001362.1:0-9776 GCA_043727245.1 Chloroflexota bacterium
CCGTATTTTCAATCTAATCTGCTTAGACCCACCAACCCATTGTTACGCCCACCAGCTTTACTACCGCCGTTATGACCAGGTTGGCAAGGGCCAGTGGGAAAAGGATTTTCCAGACCAGACCCATTAACTGGTCGTAGCGGAAACGCGGTAAAGTTGACCTGATCCAGTAATACAAGAACAGGAAAAAGCTAAACTTCAGAAAAAGCCAGACCGGACCGGGAATAAGGGTGAAAGGTATGATGTCAAAAGGCGGCGCCCAACCACCGAAAAATAGTATCGCGGCCAGGGCGGCAATCGCGTTCATACTTATATATTCGGCCAGATAGAACAGCCCGAAACTCATACCGCTATATTCGAGATGGAACCCGGCCACAAGTTCGGACTCGGCTTCAGGAAGGTCGAAAGGGTTGCGGTTCGTTTCAGCGATACCGCTGATTAAAAAGACTACGAAACCGATGAATTGCGGGAAGATGAACCAGATACTGGCCTGCTGCTGGCGGACAATATCGTTCAGGTTGAGCGTACCGGACTGAATTAACACGCCCATCAAGGACATACCCAGGGTCAATTCGTATGAAACCACTTGCCCACTTGAGCGCAAGGCTCCCAGCATCGAATACTTGTTGCCGCTGGAATACCCGGCCATGATAATGCCATATACGCCAACCGAACTCAGGGCCAGCATATACAAAATACCGATGTTCAAGTTTGCAATGGCCGGTCTAATCCAACCACCCAGCAACCCTTCGCTTTGGGCATCACCCCAGGGAATAATCGCGAAAGACGCTACTGCCGGGATAAAGCTCATAATCGGAGCAATAATAAAGACCGGTTTATCAGCCTCGCCGGGAATAACGTATTCTTTACCCAGCATCTTGACCGCATCGGCAATCGGCTGCAAAAGTCCAGCCGGGCCGGTCTGGTTCGGACCGTAACGCAACTGCATGCGAGCGATAACTTTTCGTTCGGCCCAGGTCTGGTAAGCCATCGTAATCAGCACCACGTTCATAATGACAAAGAGCGTGACGAAGGTCTGTAGAAACCAGATTAACGGGTCGTTCTGAGGGTTTACTGCCTGATTGGGGGCCAGCATGGGGGCGGCCCCGGTTTCAAAAAAGCGAGCAGGTGAGAGCATAGGTTTGTTATTCTTCTCTTCCTGTTAATAGTTACAAGCCATCAACTAAGCTCACCGGCAAAGGTGTGATTAATCTCCAGCTTGCTCTTCCCGTTAGCTAACGATCTACTTCACCAAGCACGATGTCAATCGTACCAATACAGGTAATAACGTCCGAGACCATCCGGCCTTCGGTCATCAAGGGTAAAGACTGCAAGTTCACATAGCTAGGCGCTCTGATTTTCATGCGGTAAGGGTGGCTGGAGCCGTCACTGATGATATAAAAGCCAAGTTCGCCTTTGGAAGCTTCAATTTTGCCGTAAGTTTCGCCGACCGGGACCGAAAAACCGTGAATAACCTGATAGAAATGACGCTGCATGGCTTCGGCCTGGCTCATTACCAGTTCTTTGGGCGGCAGCGAGATTTTCGGGTCGTCGGCCTTAACCGGGCCAGGTTTTAGAAACTTGAGAGCCTGTTCGACAATCTGGTTGCTCTGCATCATTTCTTCCATCCGGCACAGGTAGCGATCGTAGCAATCGCCCTTAGTACCGAGGGGAATGGCGAAATCAATTCTGTCATAGCCGTAGTAAGGTTCGTTCTTGCGAATATCCCAGTCAACTCCGCTGCCACGCAAGGATGGCCCGGTAAGGCCCATATCAATAGCATCTTCCGGTGTGATTACACCGACACCCATGGTGCGGTCCATAAAAATCGGGTTCTTGGTGACAAGAGCGGTGTACTCTTTCCAGGCGGCGGGGAAAAGTTTGACGAACTCCTCAACCTTTTCCTCGAAACCGGGCGGTGTATCCGACATCAAACCGCCAACCCGGCAGTAAGAGTAGGTCAGACGAGCGCCACAGGCCATTTCAAAAATATCAAGGATTTTCTCGCGCTCGCGCATGGCGTAAAGGAAAGCGGTAATCGCGCCCAGATCCATCAGCGAAGTGCCGAACCAGATTAAATGACTGGCAATGCGCTGTAATTCCATGAGGATAACTCGTATCCACATAGCCCGTTCGGGTATTTCAATCCCCAACAACTTTTCGACCGGCATCACGAAGGCCACGTTATTATTGAAAGCCGATACGTAATCCAGACGGTCGGTGAGTGGGATAATTTGGTTATAGTAGCGTTCTTCGGCCAGTTTCTCCGTGCCACGGTGCAAATAGCCCGGCACAGGGTCGCACCGCATGACTACTTCGCCTTCCAGGTCCAGTACAATCTGCAAAACGCCATGCGTAGACGGATGCTGCGGCCCCATATTGAGGCGCATACGGCGTTCGCTACTTTTATGATAAGTTTCGCTGTGTTTAAAAGGAGGTGTTTCTGACATCACTGTTTCCTTGCCCGGACAAATAGGTTTGATTAAGCGGCCCGGTTAAACAAGCTAACCGGCCTTTACTGCTCTTAAATATCGTAGCCCTCGATTGGATAATCTTTGCGAAGGGGAAAGCCTTCCCAGTCTTCGGTCAAAAGAATCCGGCGTAGATCAGGGTGGCCGTCGAAGATAATCCCAAAAAGGTCGTATGTTTCCCGTTCGAGCCAGTTAGCAGTCTTCCAGACCGGGTAAAGAGTTGGGATATGTTCCGCAGTTTGGGTCTTGACCCGCAAGCGGTGGGCCTTACCCAGCGAAAGCAAATGCGTGATTACATCGAAACGTTCCGGCCTTAAAGGATAATCGGCAGCCGTTTCGTCAATCAACATATTGAAAGCGCAGTCTTCGTCATCTTTCAGGAAGCGGTGGGCCTCAAACCAGGCTTGTGGTTTAAACCTAACCGTTACCTCATCCCGAAATTCCTGCACACTCAAGATTGAGTCGCCAAATTTTCCCTGGAGCTTGCTTACTACGACCTGGAGACTTTCCTGTATCGGCATCTGGCAATTCCCTTTAACATGTTATTAACCGCGTTGGCGGCCCTGCTCTAGCAACCCATGCTGTTCAGAACTTTTAGAAATATCGTCATCCAGGTGTGCAGCATAATCCTGGGCGGTGGGCAATTTGACGTGGCCGGGACGCAGAATTTCGTGAACATTTGTCCGTGGTTGAGCGCCCGGAGGAGGTGGAGCGGCCTGTTTGCGGATAACCCGACGAGACGCGATGACCTTCTGAAGTTCGATGATACCGTAGGCAAAGGCTTCGGGAATGGGCGGACAGCCAGGAATGTAGACATCCACCGGAATCACTCGGTCTACCCCTTGCAAAGTGCTGTAGCTCTTGTAAATATTACCGCTAATCGCACAAGAGCCGACTGCAATAACGTATTTCGGGTCGCCCATCTGGTCGTAAACCGTCTTGATAACCGGGGCCATCTTTTTGGTGACGGTTCCGGCGACTATCATTACATCGGACTGGCGGGGTGAAAAGCGGAAAAGCATCCCAAAGCGTTCGAGAACATCGAAACGGCTATAACCGACCGCCATCATTTCGATACCACAACAGGCTGTACCCAACAGCAGCGGGTACATGGCTTTTTCCTGACCCCAGTTTATCAGCGAGTCAACCGTCGTAGTGATGAGGTTCTCTTTAAATTTATTTTCTAAAAGACCCAATCTAAGGCTCCTTTTTTCCAGGCGTACACGTAGCCTAACAGGATCATGAAGATAAACAGTAACATCTCGACCAGGATAAAGATCCCATCGCCCCGGCGGACAAAACCATCATAGTTTATGGCCCAGGGATAAAGGAAAACTGCTTCAATATCGAAAAGGACAAAGAGCATGGCGATGATGTAGAACCGCACGCTGTAGCGTTCCCTGGCGCGTCCTACCGGGGGGACACCGCTTTCGTAAGGGATAGATTTCATGGCGCTGGGCCGTTTGGGGCGAATGAAGATACCCACTGAAACGAGGGTGGAACCTGCAACCGCGACCACTATCATGAAAACAATCACCGAGATATAGCCCAAATTAAAATCTTGGAGAGAATTTGGAATCATACTGGTTCACCTTGTAGACTTTGTTCGCTTAGGTTCCGTCAGAGCTGCACTGAATAGTTGTTCCACTGTGTGAAGTTCGTTATTTATGGAACAATCTAACGTTTGAAATTATAGCATAGCCCACTATCCCACGCAACGGAAAAATTTCGAGTACGCCGCCTGAAAAGGTCTTTTTTGTTACACATTCAAGCTTTTTTGGTTTAGACCCACCAGCCGCATACCGTTTACCCGGTTTAGAGGATTCACACTTGCTTTGTATCTCCTGCCACACATTAAGATTTTACCAGAATATATTCAATTTTAATAGGGCCGATTCGCTCCGTTTGATGCGTGACGAAAAAATAGGCTTAGAGTATAATAAGCTATAGTTTGTCATACCATAGAATGTAAGGTGCTTGTCTATGCTCCAAAAATCCCACTCACCTTCACACTTGAAACGCCTGGCTCTGCTGGCCGTATTAAGTTTGTTGGCGCTGTTACTGGCCGGTTGTACTACCTATAACGGCTATCCAACAGTTGCGCCCGAACCGACCAATACAGCGGCAGCCCCCAAAGCCACGCCTGCCCCCACCCCCAGGCCAACCCTGGCTGCGCCTCCCACGGCCACGCCCAGGCCAGGCTTACCGGCAGCGCCTAGCGGCGTGCAATCCACCAAGGCCGATATTTTAAAAGATGCCTTCACTAATTTGATCAGTAACTATTTTCAGCCGATAGCAAGTGCCGATATATACGAAGTGGGTTTACGCGCCATTGAGTTGGGTTTGCAACAATCCGGCATAGACCCTAAAGCCCAGGTTCTTTTGCCCCAGTTTGGCGACCAGGATGACGCAAACTGGACCGCTTTTATGCAAGCTTATACCCTGGTGCTGGATAAATACAAAGGTAAAGTTACCGAGGACCAGCTTGAGCTATTCGCATTATCCGGGGCTACCAGTTCGCTTGCGGACTGTGAAACAAACTATATCCCTCCAACTCTTTCTGATAGGTATTATAGCCAGCGCACCAACCAGGCCACTACAGTCGGGATTGGCATCAATTTGCAAAGCGGGCAAACCACTAGCGGAGCCAATGCTCACCTGATATCGCGGACGATAACCGGTGGACCGGCTGAAAAAGCGGGTTTGAAACTGGGTGATCAGATACTGGCAATTGACGGGCAAGATCTGGCTACCAGGACCAGCACCCAGGTTATCCAACTCTTGCAAGGGACTGCTAAAGGCGACCAGGCTATCGGCTCCAAAGTTACGCTGACCATCCACCGCGCTAACAGCACTCAGAATCAGACTATAGATATTACCCGCAACCAGTTCCAGGTTCCAACTATGGAACATTATGTGCTGAACAAGACGACCGGTTATATCCGTTTCAACCAGTTTCCCCTGAGCAGCGAGGCCGAGCGTACTACGATGACTACCACGGTGGCGAACTGGATGGCCGATTTTGAAAAAGCCGGGGTTACAGGTTTTGTGCTGGACTTGCGCGGTAACGGTAATGGCAACATCAACCTCGTCCAGAACATACTGAGCTATTTTATGAGTGGAGCAGAACTGGTCTATCTGAATGGCGGACGCTTAGACCCGAGTAAGAAGCGCATCTATGGGCCTTTCGCGATGCCCAGCAACCAGGCCATCAAAGCTACCGACAAACCGGTTTCAGTCCTGGTAGATGGCGGTACTGCCGGTGAAGCCGAAATCTTCGCCTATGCCATTCAACAGGGCAAACGCGGGGCGGTCGTGGGCGATTCTACAGCCGGTTGTTTGAATGCGTCTTCCCCGGTGGGCCTGAAAGATAATTCACTGCTCATTATAACTACCTACAAGGCTATTTCAGACCCCAACAAACCGGAAAGCATCATAAACGGGGTCGAGCCGGACCAGCAAGCCGCTATAGATTTACAGCAACTAAGTCAGGGCAAAGATAGCCAGTTGGACTTAGCCGTTAAAGCTTTAACAAAATAACTAAACTAGCCTGATAAATAATTTACAAGGAGATTCTGAATGTCTGCGACGGTGACAAACTCTAGTCTTTTCCAGGAACGCTGCCAGAAGGCCCAGGAAGTTATGGCCCAGCAAGGAATTGATTATCTTTTTATCGGTCCAGGGGCCGACCTGCAATACCTCATCGGGACACCCGGTATGTCGAACGAGCGCATGATGCTGATGGTCGTACCCCAAAAAGGTGAACCATCCATGATAGTACCGGCCCTGGAAAAGCTGGCTACCAGTAAATATGCCTCTTTCTTTGAATTGTTGGATTGGACCGACGCAGAAGGCCCCCAGGGACGCTTGAAACAACTGGTTGGACAGAGCGCCGGGCCGGTAAAAGCCGCCGTTGGCAACCAGCTCTGGAGCATGTTCCTGCTCGAACTACAAAATGTGCTGCCTGGAGCCGAGTGGTCCAGGGCCAGCGATGTTTTGAAAGAACTGCGTATAACCAAATTCCCCGAAGAAGTAAACCTGCTTAAAGAAGCCGCTGCTATTGCCGACCGGACCTTCCTGGACGTGGTAAATTTGCAATTCAGTGGCCGGACCGAACGTGAGGTCATGGGCGACATCAACAATTTGCTGCTCAAATACGGCCAGGAGAAAATGCTCTTTTGCATCGTGGGCAGCGGTCCCAACGGCGCACAACCCCACCATCATACGGGGGACCGGGTTATTGAGCCGGGCGATGCGGTAGTGCTGGATTTCGGTGGAGCTTACAAAGGCTATTGCAGCGATATGACTCGCACCGTTCTGGTGGAAGGCGGCAACCCCGACCCCGACTTCGACAAGGTTTACAACCTGGTCAACCAGGCGCGGGCCGCCGGCCATAAGCAGGCTCGGCCCGGTGTTTCCTGTGAGTCGGTTGATGCCGCTGCCCGGCAGGTTATCACCGATGGAGGCTACGGCCAGTATTTCGTCCACCGCACCGGCCACGGAATCGGCATGGAAGTCCATGAAGAACCCTACATCGTGGGTGGAAACAGCTTACCCCTGGAAGCCGGTATGGCCTTCAGCATTGAGCCGGGTATCTACTTGCCGGGCCGCTTTGGGGTCAGAATTGAAGATATTGCGGTCGTTACCGAGGATGGCGAAGAAAATATCAACCTGAGTACCCACGAGTACGTCCGGGTTAAATAATAATGAAGTTACTGGTGGCGACCAATAACCGGGGCAAGCTAGTGGAAATCAAACGACTGCTCAACTTGCCCGACCTTGAACTGGTTACACCGCTAGAAGCCCGTCTACCGCCTGATTTTGATGTGGAGGAGACCGGCACGACTTTTGAAGCAAACGCCGTACTTAAAGCGGTCGAATACGCCAGGGCGAGCCACTTACACGCCCTGGCTGACGACTCCGGCCTGGAAGTGGACGCTCTGAACGGTCAGCCGGGCGTTTACTCCAAGCGGTTTGCCGGGGAAGATAAGACCGACCTGGAACGCATCAATTTCCTCCTGGATAAACTCCCCTCAGACCTTCCTGAAGACTGCTTAACCGCTCGTTTTGTTGCGTCTATTGCCCTTGCCAATCCCCAGGGGCAGGTTATAAAGATCGAAACAGGTTTTTGCGAGGGTTACATCACCCGCCAGCCGCGAGGTTCTAACGGCTTCGGCTACGACCCAATCTTTGTGGTAAAGATTCTTGGACGTACTCTGGCCGAATTAACACCTACCGAAAAGGATTTACACAGTCACCGGGGCGATGCTTTAACCAGAATGCAGCCTTTACTTCAACAATATTTGCTTTCAAACGTTAAATAATTAATAGAGTTTCAACAGCTATTTTAAGCTGGATTTCATTTTTTGTGCCACTATAGACTCACTGAGTCTAACACTTTATAACAAAAATCGAAATGATTGAACCAATTTTGAAACATTATTGAGGTTGGAATTGATTCAATATCAGAGAAACATGCTGTATAATACGTTAAATGGGTCGGACGAACTTTTGGTGGTAAACAAAAATAACTCACAAAAATTTAGTTACGGCATATATTTTATTCAGCTCAAATCTAGTAGGACAAGATTTTACAGTCCCTTTAAGCAAAGCCATTAAAATATGACCACGGAAAGTTCGTCAGATCCCAATTTTAGTCGTTTAGCTGTTACACTTGTAACAATCTTTAATTCACTTCTCGCAACCAATCAAACCAAGGTAGGTTAACCATCTATACGATTTTCAAAATCATAATGAAAGTGCTTATGTCCACCAGTAAAGGCTCCAATAAATTCAGGTGAGTAATGGTGAGGTTTCTTTGGTGTAAACCAATTGTTTTGGACAGACCAATCGTAAGCACTTATATCAACGGGGTAAGCAGTAAGAAGTCCTTCTATCCTTGTTTCCTCAATCCATTTTTCAGCGGTTTCCCTGGTACGAAATACTGCACTGGCAAGTCCCCTTTTTCCTGGAGAATAAGCATTATATACCCATACTTCAGAATGGGGGAGTATATTTTCTGCTTCTAAAAGGCTTTCAGGTCCATTTGAGTTCATTTCGTCTAACGTATCGGTTTTAGTAAGAAGTGCAATTTTTTGCTGTACCCAAACTAAATATTGCTGATAATAAGTAAAAATGAAACTGGCTATAAAGGCTGGAGAACTATGTTCCAGGCGTTGAGGGGTAAAAAACTGGTTTTGGATAGCCCAATCGTAAACATTTATATCAACAGGGTAGGGAGTAACAAGACCATTTATCCCTAATTCATCAATCCATTTTTGAGCCTTTTCCTTTGCAAGGAAAACCCCACTAGGCAATTTTACACCGTCTCCCAGATTGCCATTAAATATCCAAACAAATTTATTCTGTAATTTTTTTTCGAGGTTATCCATCTTTACTTCGCCTCAGAACGTCTTTTGAACAGGAAACAACGATAGGTAAGAAGTTCTCACAAAAAATCATACCTTCTTATTTTCCAACAAATATTCTTGCATCTGATAACTACCGTTATGCGAATCTTAATCCCTGCTATACTTCTCATAATACGCTAATTTAACCCCCTTTAAAACCCAAACAAGGTTCTGATAATAAGCAGGATGCTTTATTATGTAACCTTCACCCTCTCCTCACAACTCTGTCAGGCAATTTAGGGTTGAGGGTGGGTCAGTGGAAATTGTTAAAGCTTACCAGCTAAGCCCATATTAGCCCACCACTAAAATCTCTAGAAATTCCTTTAACTCTCTCAACATCGTGTGTTAAATTCTTTTCTTCAACTTATTTAGTAACTAATATTCATATAACGTTTGTTATAAATCAGGTTATTCAAGTTCAATTTAACAAGTTTTGAATAAAAACGCGCTAGACTCACTGAATCTAGCGCGTAAAAATCAAAGTTACTGCACAGAGTTAGATGTTTATTAACTGTCAGCTAATAATTAACTTATACTGATTGGTTAATCGCTTCCACCATCACCACCATCACCACCATCACCGCCGGAATCGCCGCTATCACTACTGGAGTCACTGCTATCTCCCCAGGAGTCTGAACCAGAGCCATAGTCAAAAACGCCGTCAAACCCTTCCGAAAAAACGCTGTCATCACCAAAATTGAAAATGCTTTCAAAGTAGAAAATATCGCTATCATAGCTGTAAGAACTATCGGAATTAGAATCGGTAGCCGGGTAATATTCATCCTGGAAAGCCCTGCGCCATTCATGAAGCAAGGCAGGCGAGAAGGCACTCAGCAAAATGATACTTGGGCCGATGTCTCGGATATATCTTCGTACAGTTTCGGGTGGGATTTGTGAG
>JAYSYV010001363.1:0-9767 GCA_043727245.1 Chloroflexota bacterium
GCCGGGGAAACTTATTTGGATATACAAGCTTGTTAGCAGGTATAGAGTTGAAGCCTGGTCTGGGATTAACCCTTAAAAGTTCACCTGCTATACCTGCCCATCAATTTTGACTAGGCTGCTGTGTACCAGCGAGTCAGGTCATCATTGGTAAAACCGTGATAAGCACCTTTGAAGCCTGGCGCGACTCCCTGGACTTTCTTGCTGAAAAGCTCAAAGCTGTTGAGGTTCCAGAGGAAGAAATAAGGCGTATCATCGCTCAGAATCTGCTGGGCCTGATCGTAAATAGCCTTCCGCTTGGTCGCGTCAGTTTCGACAGCGCCTTGCTTAAAGAGTTCATCAACCTTGGGATTGGTATAACCAGGATTATTCTGAGTACCATCGGTAATCGCGTTGGATTTGAAACCATCCGGGTCAGGGAAACCGCCGCCGGAAGCGCCCAACGAAATATCGAAGTCCTTCTTTTTCACAACCTGATCCAGGTAGGCGTTGAATTCCTTGCCGTCCACGTTAATCGCGATACCAAGCTGCTGCAATTGCTGCTGCAGGTAAGTCGCAATCAACTTGCGGGGGTTGCTGGAAGTCGGGAAAGCGACCGTCAAAGTAATCTGCTTGCCGTCCTTGCCCATCAACTTGCCACCGTCCATTTTGTAACCGGCATCGGTCAGGGTCTTCTTGGCAGTATCAAGGTTGTACTTGTACTCGTTGACCGACTTGTTGTAGTACGGGCTTTGCGGGTTCACAAAGCTGAACTGAGGTGTACCCAGACCGTTTTCGGCCAATTTAACCAGGTTGGTGCGGTCAACCGCATAGTTGATGGCGGCCCGTAAAGCCTTGTCATTCAAAGGAGCGCGGCGGACATTGTATTCAATAAAGCGGTAAGTACCGTTGACAGCCGACCAGTCATAGACCTTAAGGTTCGGGTCAGCTTTAGCAGCGGCGTATTGGGCAGGCGGGAAGTTAGCCGAGAAATCGGCCTGGCCGGTCTTAACCGACTCAACTACGGTCGCAGCGGAACCACCCTTGAACACTACGGTATCGTAGAGGGATTTACCACGCCACCAGCTTGGGTTGGCTTTGAAGACAATTTGGGCTTTGGGGTCAGCGGTCTGAACGCTAAAAGGTCCATTGACTACAGTCGGCTTGGTAATTTCGGTGTTCTTGGTCGCATCGTACCAGGGCTTGCCACTCCAAACCTTTGAAGGCACCGGGCGAATATCGGCCAGGTAAGCCAGGGCCAGGTCTGTAGCATAAACATTGTCCAGCGTCAAGGTGAGGGACTTGGCGGTAGCATCAGTCTTCAGACTAACTTTCTTAAGATCATCCAGACCAACATAATTGTTATCCGGGTTAGCGGTGTCTTCTTTGAGGGCGTTATCATTGGCATATTGGTAATCTGCCACGGTTACATCCGAACCATCGCTCCACTTAAGGCCATCGCGCAGGGTGAAGGTATAAGTTTTGCCATCGGCGCTAACTTTCATATCCTTGGCGTAGCGCAGGTTCCAGACCAGGTTGGTGTAATCATACTCAATCATCGAACCGTCCCAAATCATGCTTGTGGCTTCAGCTACCGACTGCGAGTTATCAGTCGCGCTCGGATAAGGGTGAAACACCGGGGCCAATTCGTTGGCCAGGCTAACGTAAGTAAAGGTTCCACCAGCCGGAGCGCCAGCCGGAGCCGGAGCCAGGGTAGGTCGCAGGGCCAGGTTAGGAGCGCCACCAGCAGCGGCGGTTGTAGCCGCAGCAGTTGTGACTGCAGCCGTAGTCGCGGCAGCAGTTGTGACCGCAGCCGTAGTCGCGGCGGCAGTTGTCGTAGTCGCAGCGGTTGTGACCGCAGCAGTTGTCGCAGCAGCAGTTGTCGCGGCAGCAGTTGTTGTCGCAGCAGCAGTTGTCGCGGCAGCCGCAGTTGTGGCAGCCGCAGTTTTCGCGGCAGCCGTAGTCGCAGCCGGGATTGTAGCAGTGTTGTCACCGCAAGCTGCCAGCATAACGGAAGCTACAAGCGCCAAAACCACCAACAACGGTGTTTTTTTATGCATTTTTGGATCTCTCCTTATTACTTCTTTAACAGTTTCAAGTAGCAATTGATTTAGCTTTTGTTTGAAACTCTAGTAAACTATTCCGGGCGAACCGGAATTTAGAAAATACTGCGGGTAAAGCCTAAAAGTTAGCTAACCGGGTTCCCGGAGAAACGCCGCTTAACCCAGGATAATGTTCAGTTAAACCATCGAAAGCTTGCCACTGGCGACATCCTCGGCAAAATGGCAGGCCGCAAGGTGTCCCCCGCCAATGTCGCGGAAAGCTGGCTCCTGCTCCCGGCAAATTTGCTGGGCCAGGGGGCAGCGCGTATGAAAGCGGCAGGCCGGTGGTGGATTGATTGGCGAAGGTACATCACCGGTCAAAATGATGCGCTTGCGCCGTTTTTCAGCTTTAGGGTCGGGTATCGGAACCGCTGAAAGCAAAGCCCTGGTGTAGGGATGGGCCGGGGCGGCATATATTTCGTCCCGGTCGGCCAGCTCTACAATCTTACCGAGATACATAACCGCTACCCGGTCACTGATGTGCCGGACCACGCTTAGGTCGTGGGCTACAAAAAGATAGGTCAGGTTAAGGCGGCTTTGTAGGTCTTCCATAAGGTTGACCACCTGGGCCTGGATAGATACATCAAGGGCCGAAACCGGTTCGTCAGCCACGATGAAAGAAGGCGAGGCTGCCAACGCCCTGGCAATACCAACCCGCTGACGCTGGCCGCCGGAAAATTCGTGGGGATAGCGCGAGCCATAGTGACGGCTCAAACCCACCAGTTCCAGCAGTTCCTGGACCCGCTCCTGGCGGTCTTTAGGTGTACCAATTTTATGGATGGTCATCGGCTCGGCAATGATATTCTGGACGGTCAGACGCGGATTCAAGCTGGCATAGGGATCCTGGAAAATCATGGTCATATTCCGGCGCACCATTTTCAGTTCCTGACCTTTAATATCAGTAATATCTTTACCGTTAAAGAAAATCTTACCGCCGGTGGCTCTATTCAAGAACAAAATGGTGCGTCCGGTGGTGGATTTACCGCAACCAGACTCGCCAACCAGACCAAGCGTTTCACCTTTGCGAACATCGAAACTGATACCGTCTACCGCCCGGACAGCGCCTACCTGTTTCTGAAAAATAATGCCCTGATTAATCGGAAAGTGCATTTCCAGGTCGCGCACGCTCATAATTACATTAGATTCAACCGGAGCGGCTTTGCCATTGGCGGTAGTTTCAGTAGACCGGGCAGCGTGGGGATTTACCTGAATAGTATGTTTTGAGCTTTCGCCTGGCAAACTATTATTGGTTTCAGATTGCGAGATCAGGTTTTCCTCACTCATTATGGCCTGACTTTCTCAAAATAATTAGAATTTCTAAAAAGCATCCTAAGCCACCTCTTGAATAGCATGCACCGGGGGGTCGCCCATTTTTACCTCGGAGTGACAGGCAATCCAGTGTTCGGTATGAGCATTGTCGGTCAGGGTTGGAACCTGGCGCAACTGCGGCAAAATAGTTTCGGCCTGGGGTAGAGAGTACTCGCACCGGGAAACAAAGGGACAGCCTGTGGGCAGGTCTAGCAGGTCCGGGGGCGAACCCTGGATTGGCTGAAGTCTACCTCTGCGGGCTTCGTCCAACCGGGGAATTGATTTCAACAGGCCCATCGTGTAAGGATGGCGCGGATTTTCAAAAAGTTCATCACTGCTGGCCGTTTCGACAATATGACCGGCGTACATAACGTTGATGCGGTCGGCCATTCCGGCCACCACGCCCAGGGCGTGGGTAATTAACAGTACCGAAGTGCCAGTTTCGGCCTGGAGTTTTTCAAGTAGTTCCAGGATTTGAGCCTGGATGGTTACATCAAGGGCGGTCGTCGGTTCGTCGGCAATAACCAGTTTGGGCCGGCAAGCCAGCGACATTGCAATCATAACCCGCTGGCGCATACCACCGGAAAAGTGGTGCGGGTAGCTTTTGACACGTTCGGCCGCGTTGGGAATACCGACCATTTTGATTAAATCAACTGATTCCTTAAGAGCCTGGACTTTGGTCAATCCCATATGGGTTATTAATGGCTCGGACAACTGCCGCCCAATCGTTAGAACCGGGTTGAGCGAGGTCATAGGGTCCTGGAAAATCATCGAGATTTCCTTACCCCGGACCTTACGCATTTCCTTCTCGTCTAACTTGAGCAAGTCGCGACCTTCAAAGAGAATCTCGCCGCCGACAATCTTGCCCGGATGCTGGACCAAACGCAGGATGGACATAGCAGTTACGCTTTTACCACTGCCGCTTTCTCCGACTACACCCAGAGTTTCGCCCCGGTTGAGGTAAAAAGATACGTCATCAACGGCTTTTACAACACCATCTTTACTTTTAAATTGAGTCTTGAGATTTTTTACTTCCAGTAAAGGTGCCATTAATATGCCCTTCTAAATCTCATAAGATAATTATTAAAGGTTAATTTTGTATGTGTTTTAAACAAAATTGGCCTGTACAATAAGTTAATTAAAGCCTTGCGGCATGTGTGGCCGTCAGGAAACGCTAGCAAGTAACTTCCCAGTCACGTTACCCGGTTAAATGCCCATCATACCGAAGTAAACTAAATAGTGAACACTTTGGATAAGTTAGCTTGGGCTAATACCGATTAGTTGAGGAAGGTTGCAGACCAGACACCTTCTATTGGTTTAGCTCCCTTCCCAGTTGGAAGACCCAGGAATGATTTATTGAGCGTAAACGGCTAGGTCTTCCTAACATCCTTTGATTATCATCCTTGATATCCAAAGTGCTACAGGTAAGAAGGGTGAGTGACGATAAAAAAGTGTTCCCTGCATAAGTTTGTGTCGAGATAATAGCATAACCGTTAACTTTTTGCAAATATAAGTGCTTTATTTAGAAGCTTTTTTACACTTTCCTAATTTTTTAACCAGATTCAGGTTTAAAACTGGCAACTATAATCTTACAATATCTAAAACGACACCAATTTAAAAATAGTTGCAATTTTCTCAAAATTTGAGAAGCCCTTAAATTCGACGTTTGCCGGACTTCCCAGCCATGTTTAGCTTTTTCCTGAAACCGGGGAGCTATTCTCCCAAATCGGCCAGACGCGCTTCCAGGCGAGCCAGTTTCTCCTGGCTGGCCGTCAGTTTTTCGCGCTCTTTCGCCACGACCGCCGCCGGAGCGCGGTCCACAAAGTTGGAATTGGAAAGGGTTTTCTCACCCTTTTCGATTTCCTTGCGGGCTTCCTCGATTTCCTTCGCCAGGCGGGTCCGTTCGACTGCCAGGTCAACCAGGCCGGAAAGTGGCAAATAAACCGTGGCCCCGCCGGTAACAAAACTGATGGCCTGGCGTGGCGCTTCGGGCAGTTCGGTATCGGCCACGATTTCCAACTTGCTGGCTTCGACCCCGGCCAACCGGATAATCGTATCGGCCTCACTTTCAAAGAGTGCCTTTAGTTCGGGCCGGACCGCAATAATAGCAGCCACACGTTTGCTTTCAACTTTAGCTTCGCTCTTGGCGTTGCGAATACCTTTGATAACTTCCTGAATCGCTTCAAATCGGCCCACCGCTTCCAGGTCGGGTTGACCGCTGGCCTGGGGCCAGGGAGCTATCATTATGCTCTCGCCTTCGTGGGGCAGATTGTGCCATAGTTCTTCCGTCACAAAAGGCATGAAAGGATGCAGCAAGCGCAAGCCGCCTTCCAGGACACCCACCAGCACTTGTTGAGCGGCCTGTTTGGTGGCCGGGTCCGGGCTATTTAAACGCAGTTTGCTAACCTCGATATACCAGTCGCAGAACTCGCCCCACAGGAAATCATAAAGCGCCCGGCCCGCTTCGCCAAACTGGTACAACTCCATCAACCGGGTAACATTGCCGATTAACTGGTAATAGCGGCTGATAACCCAGCGGTCGGCCAGCGGCATAGCAGGCTGCAAGACCGGAGCCTGGTAGCTCAGGTTTTCCAGACCGCTCAGGTGAATAAAGCGGGTAGCATTCCAGAGTTTGTTGGCAAAGTTGCGGCTGTCGGCCATCCTGGTCAGGGACAGTTTCGCATCCACGCCCGGTGTGCTGCTGGTGAGCAAAGTGTAGCGCAGGGCATCGCTGCCGAACTCTTTAACATTGTCCAGCGGGTTGATGACGTTACCCTTGGACTTGCTCATCTTAGCGCCCTTCTCATCCCGGACGATACCGTGGAGATAGACGGTATGGAAAGGTACTTCGCCATCCATAAAGTGGATCCCGAACATTATCATGCGGGCGACCCACAGGAAGATAATTTCGTAGCCGGTTTCCATGACCGCGCCGGGATAAAAATATTCCAGGTCAGCGGTCTGGTCGGGCCAGCCCAGGGTACTGAAAGGCCACATGCCGCTGCTGAACCAGGTGTCCAGCACATCGGGGTCTTGCCAGATTTCGTCGGTGCTGCCGCACTTTTCGCAGGCAGCCAGTTTTTCTTCTTCGATAGCCTGAATGTGGCCGCAGCTATCGCAAAACCAGACCGGAATGCGGTGGCCCCAGAACAACTGCCGGGAAACGGCCCAGTCGTGGATATTTTCCATCCAGTCGGTATAGATTTTCTTGAAGCGTTCCGGCACGAACTTGACCCGGCCATCATAGGCCGCTTCCAGGGCCGGTTGGGCCAGCGGAGCCACTTTAACCCACCACTGCTCTCGCACCAGCGGCTCAACCGGCACACCGCTGCGTTCGCTGTAGGGAACGCTGTGCATGTGCGGCTCGATTTTGACCATGTAGCCGCCCGCTTCCAGGTCGGCCACTATTTGCTTGCGAGCTTCAAAGCGGTCCAGGCCAGTGTACTTGCCGCCGTTCTCGTTGACCGAAGCATCCGGGTTAAAGATGTTGATGATCGGCAGATTGTGGCGCTGGCCGATCTCAAAGTCCAGCGGGTCGTGACCGGGGGTGGTCTTGACGGCCCCGGTTCCAAAGCTGGCATCCACGCCTTCGTCAGCCACGATGGGGATTTCGCGCCCGACCAGCGGCACAATCACAGTTTTCCCAACCAGATCGGCGTAACGCTCGTCCTCGGGGCTGACCGCGATGCCCGTATCACCGAGCATCGTTTCGGGGCGGGTGGTCGCCACGGTAACGAAGCGGTCGGTTTCGCCTGTCACCGGGTAGCGGATATACCAGAGGGAACCCTGTTCCTCCTCCATTTCCACTTCCAGGTCGCTGATAACGGTCAGGCTTTTGGGGTCCCAGTTCACGATGCGCTTGGCCCGGTAAATCAACCCGGCATCAAAGAGACGCTTGAAAGCCACTCGGACCGCTCTCTGGCGAGGTGGGTCCATCGTAAAAGCCAGGCGAGTCCAGTCGGCGCTGGCTCCCAGCACTTCCATCTGGTGAGCCATAACTTCGCGGTATTCGTCCATCCAGAGCCAGACGCGCTTTAGAAATTCTTCGCGGCCCAGGTCATTTTTAGTCTTTTTCTCCTGCTGCAAAATCAATTTTTCGACCACGTTTTCGCCGCTGATACCGGCGTGGTCGCTACCGGGAACCCACAGGGTCGGCTCGCCCAGCATGCGGTGATAGCGGGTCATGGCATCTTCCAGACCGACAAACAGGGCGTGGCCCTGGTGCAAGGCTCCGGTCACGTTCGGCGGCGGCATAATGCAGACCCAGGGCTTTTTGGTCTTATCAATTTTGGGTGTGAAATAGCCCTTTTCCTGCCAGAAGGCGTACCATTTGGATTCGGCTGCCGCGGGGTTATAGGCTTTATCCATTTCTTTCTTTTCGATTGCTTCGCTCATCTTTTACTCCTGTTAGCTACCCTTGCAGATTTAAAGTTCGAGGCGCATTTCAATTAAGCTGCCAAATTTGCTGACCGGCTGAAATCGCATTGTTCTATAAAGACTTACGGCGGTCCGGTTGGCCGGGTCTACAAATAAAGTAAGGTAGCGTGCGCCGGACTGCCTGGCAAAGTCTAAAGAATGTTCAATCAAACTCCGGCCAACGCCCTTACCCCTGGCTGCTTCCTGGATGCCAATACCGAAGCGCCAGCCTCTTACCGGCATTTTATCTTTTTCGTGGTTCTTCAGGGTGATAGCTCCCAGCCTTTGCCCGTTTTCATCCAGGGCAATAAAAGCCGGGCTATCCTGGGGCATCCAGCTCGGCCAGTAATCATCTTCCTGCTGTTGCAGTTTTTCCAGGCCGTATTCTTCGATAAAGCCGGGCGAGGCCAGCACGGCTTGCCAGTTCATGGCCCGTAAAAAGGGCAGATCGTCCAGTTCGGCCTGCTGGATAGTAGTCAAAATCTTGCTCATATAATTACGCTATAAAAACAAAAAACCCTTCCGTCCGGTCAAAGGACGAAAGAGCTAAATCTCTCACGTGGTACCACCTTAATTCAGCCCGCAATTTCTTGGCGGACACTCTGGCGGCGGTAACGGGCCACAATTCGTTGACCTTTACTGAGTGGGATAAAACCCGGTTCAAGGCCAAAACTCCCAGGCTACGTTCGGTTTTGTTCATCCGCCGGGGCTTTCAGCTTTTACCCCGTTCTCTACCGGACCACGCCGCTTACTCTTCCTGTTCACGGTTTATCTAATCTTAAATTGTAAGAATAATGGTAACAGCTACGCAAACCGCTGTCAAGCCCGGTCCGGCCAATTATTTTGGACGCTTATCCTTTTCCATATAGCGTTCCGGCGCTTTTAACTCGGTAAAACCAAACTGACGGTAAAGCCCGTGGGCATCACGAGTCAATAAAATCCAACGGCGGATGGATTGAAGGTCGGGATGCGACATTACACAGCTCAAAAGCCACTTGGAAAGCCCCTGGCCCCGGTAATCTTCCTGGACAAAAACATCACACAGATAAGCAAAGATTGTCATATCTGAAACAACTCGCATCAGGCCGATTTGTTTAGCACCATCAAAAAGACCAAAGCAAAGCGAATGTTCAAGCGACCGGGCTATCTCTTCTTTCGAGCGGTCCGTGGCCCAGTAAGCCCCGGATAGAAAAGAGCAAATAGCCTCCACATCCAGCCGGGCCGGGTCGGTGCTGACCACGAGATTATCTTTGTGGTATTCCTGAAATGTTTGCGGCATTTTCCCCTCTATCAAAACTATTCAAGGACAATAGTCCGGCGGCCATAAGTTAAAACTCGGTCTTCTAGGTGGGCGCGAACCGCCCGCGCCAGCACCAGGCGTTCCAGGTCGCGACCCTTGCGAATCAAATCTTCCACACTATCCCGGTGGCTTACGTGAGTGACATCCTGGGCGATAATCGGCCCCTGGTCGAGGTCTTCGGTTACGTAATGGCTGGTTGCCCCGATCATTTTTACCCCCCGTTCGTAAGCCTGGTGGTAGGGCCGCCCGCCCACAAAAGCCGGTAAAAAGCTGTGATGGATATTGATTATCCGGTTCGGGTACTGTTGCACCAGGAAGGGTGTCAAGACCTGCATGTAACGGGCCAGCACTACTAAATCAACCTGGTTTTCTTCAACCAGTTGGGCCACCTGGGCTTCCTGCTCAACCCGGTTAGTCTTATTGACCGGCAAAAAGTAATAGGGTATGTCAAAGTTATTGGCAACCGGTTCCTGGTCGGCGTGGTTGCTGATTATCAAAGGAATCTCGGCCACCAGTTCGCCCGACCGCTGGCGCAGCAACAGGTCGTACAGGCAGTGGTCCAGCCGCGAAACCAGGATTGCCATGCGTTTAGGCTGGTCCGAAAAGTGCAACTGCCAATCCATTTCAAACGGCGCGGCCACCTGGGCAAAGGCCGGGCCAATCGC
>JAYSYV010001364.1:0-3215 GCA_043727245.1 Chloroflexota bacterium
GTCGCCGGGAACGCCTGTATGCGTGGCAGCGGCGATACCCGTACTCCCTTGTTGATAATGTTACTGGTAAATGCTACCAACGTAGCTATCGCCTGGATATTCATCAACGGCCAGTTTGGGTTGCCCGCTCTGGGGGTACAGGGAGCCGCTTTAGGCGCAGCCGTTTCCTGGACCGTGGGAGCTTGTGTGGTCCTTCTGCTAATATTTGGCCGCAAATCAATTGGCCGAAGTGGCTACAGCGCCTTCAAAGTACCTTTCAACCTGCGGCTGGACCGGCCCACTACCTCCTTAATGGTAAGCCAGGCTCTACCAAGTAGCGCCGAACAGTGGACTTTTCAAATTGGTATAATTTTCTTCTCCCGGATGCTGGTCGGGCTGGGAACGACCACTTATGCCGCTCATAACGCTGTAGTCAGCATTGATAGCATCTCATTTTTACCGGGTATAGGGCTGGGTATCGCTGTGACTGTGCTGGTGGGCCAGAGCCTGGGCGCGGGCAAGCCGGAAGAAGCCAAACTTTTCGCCTTCACTGCTTACAAAATGGGTATGGTCTTTATGACCATAATGGGCCTGTGCTTCTTCTTCTTCCCGGAATTTTTCCTGTCCTTGCTTATAGCTGACCAGGCAGTAGTCCAGGCTGCTGTACCGGGTTTGCGTATAGCCGGGCTATTTGACCCGGTAATCGGGACGGCCTTTATTTTTATCGGCGCTTTGCGCGGGGCCGGAGATACCCGCTTTCCGCTCTATGTACGCATGTTTACCAGTGTCGCGCTGCGGGTAAGTCTGGGCTTCTTACTGATTGAAGTGCTGCACCTGGGCCTGGTCGGTGGAAGGCTGGCGATGGGCATCGATTCGGTCTTTATGGCCGGACTGATGGTCTGGCGCTTCCGAAGTGGCAAATGGCAAACCATCTGGCAAGAGCGCGACAAAAAGCTTGCGACTTCTCAACGCAAATTTCCGACCTCCCAGGTGGCCTTATCCAGCCCGGACCACGAATAATCCAAGCCAAAAGAGCCATTTCGCTAAAAACGGAATGGCTCTTTCTTTTGAATAATTAGCTGACCAGAAATTCAGTTTTATAAAGTGCAATCATAATGTTTCTAGCGGTTTGTCTGGCCGCTACCGGCATTATAGTTACCGGATTAGTTGGTGGTTGTTCCCTTGCTGCTCTGCATCTGCTGTAAAACCTGGGGCAACTGCTGCTGCAAGAGATGGGCTACTTCTTCGGTATGCTGTATTATCTGCTGCCAGAGTTGCTGGTTGCCGTCCTGCGAATATTTATTATACACCTCAAGGGCTTCCAGGGTTGAGACATAAGCCTGCAAAATATTATAGGTGTTGTTATCAACCATTTGGTGCTTGTTCATCAATAATCGCCTTGCCGTTGCGTTAGCCGTTTTCACACCATCAAACAACAGTGTTTGTTTTATTACTGGCAAAGTATGTGCCAAAAAAACTATTAGTGGCGGACGAATAAATAATTTAAACCGGGGTATGCTAAAATTGTAGCAGCAAAGATTTGAAACTGAATTAGCCGAAAGGAGCGTCGCGTGACCGAGCAAAAGGCAGATAATCAAAGCGGATTCCAGGTAGACCAGGGCCATTGGCAAGAGGAACCGGTCGTCATTCTGCGAGATAAAAGCAGCGGCTCCGAAGCCCGGATAGCCTACGGTATTGGCGCTAACTGCGTCAGTTGGACCGTTATGAAGAATAACCAGACCTACGAAGTACTGGAACATCCTCTCTCACCGGCTGATTTGAAAAGTAGCAAATTCAAAGCTGGTATACCGGTTCTGTGGCCTTTTCCGGGCCGGGTCCGCGAGGCCCGCTATTACTTTGAGGGCAAGGAATACAAATTGCCGGTTACGGACAAGGGCGGAGTCCATCACATTCACGGCGTGGTAATTAAAGCCCCCTGGAAAGTAAAGAACCAGGGCAGCACCCCGGAAGGAGCCTTTGTAGAGTTGGGCATCGCACTCGGCGACCTGGACGCAGACATGCAAGCCGGGTATCCCTTCAACTTCGCCCTGACTTTGCGGCTAACCCTGGCCGGTTCGAGCCTGACTTACAACCTGCGGGTGGATAACAACTCCCAGGAGCAAGCTTTGCCTTTCGGTTACGGCTTGCACCCTTACTTTCATGCCCCGCTGGCGGAAAGCGCCAGGACTCCAGACCGGGCCCATTGCGAGGTATTAGTGCCTGCTGCGAAACGCTGGCCCGCCGAGGGTGGTCTACCCAGCGGCGCACCGGGACCACTCAAATTGGAAGACGACTTCCAGGAGTGGCGGTCATTGGAAAATAACAATTTTGACCACATGTACACTGAAATAGATTTTGAGGGAGAATGGAGCAGGGCCGGTTATCGCGACCCCGGCGCAGGTTTAGAGGTGCTGGTCAAAGCCGACCATCAATTCCACAATTGGGTCTTATTTACCCAGCCGAACCGTCCCTCTATCTGTGTTGAGCCGTATACTTGCCCGGCCAACGCGATTAACTTTGAGGAAGAAGGTCTTTCGGACAGCCATTTGGTGGTGCTGCCGCCCGGCGAAAGCTGGCAAGGCCGAGTAGTCTTTGAAGTAAGCGGTTATTAGAGGAAAGCGGCCAGCTTCTGGCGCATCCAGGCCAATCCAGCGGCGGAGTCTTCCGCCGTAGGAGCAAAAGAAGTGGCAAAAGTTTTGTGAGTGGTTTCCAGGTACGGCCCTTCCAGAACTTCATACAACACTGTACCCGGTTCCAGGGCCAGGACAGCGTGCCAGGTGCGCGGCTGAATCTCGGCTCCATAATTCGGGCCGTTGGGCGAGATTTCCACACAATCAATGACTTCGCCGCTTTCCTCAAAGCTCGCCACCAGGGCGCGGCCTCGCAAGGCCAGATAGACCTCGACTTTATCGGGGTCTTCGTGCTTGTGGGGCATAATATAGCTGTCAGGCTCAATCGCGTTCAGCATGCGCTGGACTGGCTCGGAATGTTCGTGATAACGGTGAATCATCCGGCGGCGCGGCGAAGCTTCGGCCTGGGCTACCGTCCGGTCCAGGATAGCCTTGTCTATCGGAATTAACATTGCAAAAGCCTCTAAACCCGCTGTTAGGGCAATTCGCGTTCGGGGTCCCAGGGATAGACAATCCAGGCATCGGTTTCTTCGGCGTAATAATCCGGCTTCTTGCCCGCGAATTTATTCTTAGCTGGCTTATAGTTCAATACGCATATATCTATGG
>JAYSYV010001365.1:0-3214 GCA_043727245.1 Chloroflexota bacterium
CGCCGGAGTGCCTTTAGTTTAGGCGATTAACCCCCAGAATCAAACCGTTGAAGTGTACCGGCCCAATCAGCTAACCGCACAAGTTTTAGATAAATCTGACATATTGAGTGGTGAAGAAATAATCCCCGGTTTCGAGTTACCAGTAGCAATATTGTTTGAACTGGATTGATATTATAGCGATTTGTTCAAATTCTAAGGGCGTGTTAAAATAAGCCAGGCTAACTAAAGAACGGCCCGGAGCGGGGTCGTTTTTTTGTTGGAAGTTTTCAAGGCTCGGATCTTTAGCTCATCTTAATAGCTCTCAGGCTAAAAAAAGGAGTTTTGGAATACTTCTTCTAGAGGAATCTAAGGTTTAGAGGGAGATTCTAAGTATGTCTGTTACCGCAATTGTAGGGGCGCAGTGGGGCGACGAAGGCAAAGGTAAATTTGTAGACATCCTGGCGGCAGATGCCGACCTGGTGGTGCGCTATAACGGCGGCAATAACGCCGGTCACACCATTGTAAATGAATATGGTACTTTCAAATTACACCTCGTACCCAGCGGCATTTTTCACCAGCAAGCGGTCTGCATTATCGGTCCTGGGGTCGTTATTGACCTGCCGGGACTGGTGGAAGAGTTGCGCGAATTTGAAGCGCACGGTATCAATTTCAAAGGACGGCTGTTCATCTCCCCGCGCTGCCACCTGATTTTGCCCTACCATCGCGCCCTTGACCGGCTCTACGAAGAAGCTAAAGGCCGCTTGAGTACGGGAACTACTGGCCGGGGCATCGGTCCGGCCTACGCCGATAAAGCCGGTTACAACGGCATAAGGCTGTCCGACCTGGCCCGGCGCAGCCTGTTCATGGAAAAGTTGGCCTTGCAGGTTTCGATCAAGAACCGTCTGTGTATCGCCCTGGGCGGTGAGTCTATGAGCGCCGACAAAATCGCGACGGATTTCCTGGAATTGTACAACTATATCCAGCCTTTCGTCCGAGAAACATTCGGCCTGGTCCAGGATGCTATCCTGGGCGGCAAGCGAGTGCTTCTGGAAGGCGCTCAGGCGGCCCTACTTGACCCAGATTGGGGCGGCTATCCCTTTGTCACAGCCAGCACGACCCTGGTTTCGGCGGCTACCGCCGGGGCGGGAATACCGGGCCGGGCTATCGAGCGCATCATCGGGGTTGCCAAAGCTTACACCACCCGTGTCGGCAACGGTCCTTTCCCGACCGAACTGACCGGCCCGGAGGGTGAGCATATCCGCAAGAACGGCCAGGAATTTGGCACTACTACTGGCCGGGCCAGGCGTTGCGGCTGGTTCGATACTGAAGTGGTCCGCTTTGCCGCCGCTCTCAACGGCTTCACCGAACTGGCCCTGACCAAGCTTGATGTCTTTGACGATTTCGAGACTATCCAGCTAGCTACCGGCTACGAGTGGGGCGGTAAACCGGCCCATTATTATGATGGGGACGCAACCTTCCTGGAAGAATGCCAGCCAGCCTACGAAGAATGGCCGGGTTGGAAGCAGGAAATTGGAGGGGCTCAATCCTTTGACGACCTGCCGGAGAACGCCCGGCGTTACCTCCAGCGCCTGGAAGCCGTTACGGGCTTACCGGCCAGTTTCATCGGGGTCGGGCCGCGCCGCGAAGAAACTATCGTCCGCTAGGGCAAGTTAAAATAGTTCTTTAGAGCCAGGAAATTCACAGCCGGGAATTTCCTGGCTTTTGGTAATAAGTTCAACAATTGCTTAAAAGTTGTTTATTGGTTACTTTTTAGCTACTAAGGAGATTGTCGAATGGAAAAGCCCACAGGGCAGCGCGATTGGGTTCCGGCTGTGTCGGTCAAATTTTACGAAGAACAGGCCAAAACCTACCGCAACCTGGCTGCCCGCGATTTTGCCGGGGAAGTGGCGAAAACCCTGGCTGCTCACGAACGCTACACCGATCACGACTGTATCAATCTTTACGCGGGGACAAATTTCATGAACCCACGGGCGGCGCGTTTCCAGGCTTCCAGCGTCGGTACGCGCCCCAGCCTGGGCTACCCTGGCGATAAGTACGAAACCGGCCTGGGTCACGCCGAGAAAATCGAGATTATGGCGGCGGAACTCATCAAGCGGATATTCAAGTGTAATTACGTAGAATTCCGGGTCGGCAGCGGTTCTCTGAGCAATCTCTACGCCTATATGGCCTGTACTAAACCGGGCGACAAGATTATGGCTTTGCCCGCTTCTGCTGCCGGGCATGTCACCCACCATGCCGAGGGCGCAGCCGGGTTATACGGCCTGGAAATCCACCCGATTCCCTTTAATGGCGACCGCATGGAAGTAGACCTGGAAGCCCTGGCCCAGGAAGCCCACCGGCTGCGGCCCCGGTTGATCATCCTGGGAGCCAGCCTGGCCTTGCAGCCTTACCCGGTGCGGGAAGTCCGGCAATTGGCCGACGAAATCGGGGCTTATTTAATGTTCGATGCGGCTCATCTTTCCGGGATCATCGGCGGTGGCGAATTTCAACAGCCCCTGGCCGAAGGCGCACACCTGATGACCTGTTCCACTTACAAATCTTTTGGCGGTCCGGCTGGAGGGCTGGTCCTGACCAATGACAGCGCCATTGCCGAACGCCTGGACCGGATTGCCTACCCTGGCCTGACCGCTAACTTCGACCTGGCCCGCACAGCGGCCCTGGTGGTAGCCGCCAGCGATATACTGGAATTTGGGCCGGAGTATGCCCGCGCGTGTATAGCCAACGCTCGCGCCCTGGCGTTGGCTCTGGCCGACCAAAACCTGCCGGTCCATGGTCCAGCTTCCAAAGGTTACACTCTATCGCATCATGTGGCGGTCCAGGCGGCCCGTTATGGCGGCGGCACAACCGCCTCGCGTCACCTGGAACCGGCCAATATCCTGACCAGTGGGATTGGTTTGCCGCTGCCTGAACTTAAAAATGATTTCAACGGGTTGCGTATCGGCACTCAGGAAATTACACGCTGGGGTATGCAACCGGCCGACATGCCCGCCGTGGCCGAGTTGATTGGCCGGATTCTGGTGAAGGGCGAAAACCCCGCAGGGGTACGGCCTGACGTTATGGCCCTGCGCCACCAATTCCAGACCCTTCATTACGTCTTTTCCGACTAATTCTTGTCTGCATTGAGTTAAATATAGAACCCGAAACAGAAAAGGAGTCTCCAGACCGGGAGACTCCTTTTTGTTTAAGAGATTTGCAGATTTAGCGGGAACTGCTT
>JAYSYV010001366.1:0-9744 GCA_043727245.1 Chloroflexota bacterium
ACAATAGCCGGTTTAGCCTTACTGTAGACGGTTGTTACGTCCGCATTGGGGTCATCCTGCTTGCGAACCCGGATAACTAAATCAGCATCGCGAGCCAGCCGCCCGGTCGTTTCATAAATTTCAACCTGGGCCGTACCGACCCCTAAATTTACCGATTGGGTCGCCACCTGGCCCTCAGTCACCTGGAAAGTGTCGCCCGTTTGTTTAATCTCGTTGGAGTAAGCCGTTTCAAGCTGGTAAGACCCCGGCTTGAGATAAATCGCGGTCTTGGCCTTGTTGTAGACCGTCGTAATAATTTTGCTGGTATCGCCATCCTTGTAAAACTTCAAGACTACATCGCTATCACGGGCGCTCTTGCCGGTCGCTTCTACCACGTCCACCTGAACCTGCCCTAAACCAAGATTGATGGCCTGTTTGACCGGCTGGCCTTCTTTAATCTCGGCCACCGGACCCACTACTTTGACATCATTGAGGTAACTTACCTCCACCTGGTAACTACCGGCTTTCAGGTTAAAGGTAGTGTCGGACTTGCTGTAAACGGTGTCGATGGCATCAACAGTATTACCCGACGTGTAAACCTTGATTACCAAATCGCCTGCCCTGGCCGGTTTCCCGCTGGACTCCGTTATGGTCACCTGGAGTTGGCCGGTCCCGACCAGCGCGGCGGCAGTTGCGGCTGGCCCGGAAACGGTCGCCGCAGGGGAAGCCCCAGGATTTGCAACCGTACCGGCAGCAGTAGTCCTCGCTGTCCCGGCAGCGGTCGCCCCAGACGTAACGGTGACATTGATTGCCACCTGTGTCGGTGAACTATTGCCTTTAGGTAACACGAAAAATACCCCGGCAGCCGCTATGACCAGCAAAACCACCAGACCGGCCACCAGTACCAGCGGATTTAACCCGCCTTTCTTTTTAGTGACAACCGGCGCATTACCGGACCAGCCGGGTGGTTGAGGGGTGGCATACGGGCCGCCTTGCCAGGCTCCGGTGGGCGGTGGAGGCGGCTGCGGCCCATTATTGGGTTGCTGCCAGGCTTGCGGTGGGGAGCCGGGCGGTATAGAGCCAGCACCGCCTGGTTGCCAAACTTGCGGCTGTGAACCGGGCTGGACCGGACCGATAGCCTGGCCGGGTTGCGACTGGTTAGGTGGTAAAGCCTGGGTATTCGCATTGGTTTGAGAGGGAGCCTGGCCGTATCCCTGGGAAGGGGTATTAAAACTTCCCACGGTCGGATAACTATTCGGCAAATTACTCGATGCTATACCAGGGGTCATAGAGGCAATCGGGCCGGACAAAGGTCCGCTACTAACTGGCGCGGAGTTAGTAGAACCGGGTTGAATGAAACCGGAGGACTGGTTACGGTTATTAATTTGAAAAGCCGGGTTCCCCATCATGGCCGATTTAAACCGGCGGGCAAATTCACCGGCAGGGCGGGTTCGTTCGCGGTCGTCCTTCGCCATGGCCCCGGCGATTACCGAGTCCAGGGCCGGTGGATAATCTAGCCAGGGAGCCTTTTCGCGTAGAGCCGGAATGGCTGCGCCGGTATGCTGCGCCCATAAAGCGGTCTGGTTGCCCGTGTAGGGAGGCTGACCGGTGATAAGCTGGTAAGTAACCACGCCCAGGGCATATATATCGCTGGCTTTCCCGGCTTTCCCGGCCCATTGTTCCGGGGCCATGTAAAGAGGCGTACCGCTGGTGCTTAAATCTGTCACTATTGAGGAAGCCGAGCCGGCTAAGACCGTTGCCAGGCCAAAATCGGCCAGTAGAGGTCGCCCGGCCCGGTCCAACAAAATATTAAGCGGCTTAATATCGCGGTGAATCAGCCCCAGGTTGTGGGCTTCATCCAGGGCCGAAGCAATTTGTTCCAGGTAATAGACCACTTCCCCCAGTGACATCGGTATCGGCGGCGCTCCCGCATCAGGCCGCAGTTTTTTCATCAGCGACCCGCCTTCGGCGAAATCAGTCACGATATAAGCCATATCGGAGGAAATCTCAAAATCGCTCACTCGCAAGATATTAGGGTGATGAAAGCGGGCCAACACGCTGGCTTCGCGCCGGATGTCCTCCCGGCTCTGGGCATCACTTAAAAACTGGCTGTGCAGCAATTTAACCGCGACCGCACGAGGTGGGTCAAACTTTATGTCTTCGGCGTAAAAGACCTGTCCAAAAGTCCCCTGGCCGAGCGTCTTACCCAGCCGGTAGCGGCCGGCAATTATCTTTTTTGGTTCTGCCGGTGGTGGAGCTGCGTCACTTGACATTTAAATTCCCTCTTAAATTCGTAGAACGTAGAATGTTAAACGTGAGAATGCAAAAAAGGCTTTTAGATACAACAAAACAATAAACGGTTTATAACCCCGGTTTTGACTTTATTCGTTTCACGTTTTACGTTTTACGAATTTCCCTAATACGATAAAATATCGGTAACTCTGCGGGCCAGGGGCGCAGCCACAGCGCTGCCTTCCCCACCGTGTTCGACAATCGCTATAACCACGTACTTTGGCCTGGTGGCCGGAGCGTAACAGGCAAACCAGGCGTGAGGGGCTTCCTGCCCGCTTTCTGCGGTCCCGGTTTTCCCGGCCACAATCACCTTGGAACTGGCGAAAACCGCCCGCGCCGTACCCTGAGAGGTCTGGGTTACGTTCGTCAGAGCCTGGCGAATCAGGGCCAGGTTGTTATCACTGACCGGCACTTTTTTGGTCTGGACTGGAAAAGCCCGGCTTATCCCGTTGGTTTGCGGGTCAATGGCCTGTTCGGCCAGGCGCGGCACATGGACCTGCCCGCCATTAGCCACGGCGGCATAGACCAGGGCCAGTTGCATGGGCGAGGCCAGCAAATAACCCTGCCCAATCGCCAGGTTTACCGCGTCCCCGCGTACCCAGGGCTGGTTTAATGATTCTTGTTTCCATTTGGGGCTGGGAACCTGCCCCGCCGAATCATAAAGCCCCTGCATCCCGGTAGGCACGCCCAGGCCGTAGGCTTTCGCCATATCCGGCAAAAGATTCGGGTCCATTTCGTCCAGCTTCTTGCCCAGTTCGTAGAAAACCACGTCGCAGGACTGCACGATGCCCTCAAACAGGCTGATTTTGCCGTGGCCGGTCTTTAGCCAACATGATTTCGCGAAAGCCTCGCCCAGGCCGGTCCAGCGCCCGGTGCAGGTAAAGGTGGACTGCATATTCAGTCCGGCTTTTTCCAGCCCCGCCGAAGCGGTAATGACCTTGAAAGTAGAACCAACCGGCAGCAGGGCATTGACTGCCCGGTTCTGGAAAGGCTTGCGCGGATCGTTATTCAGGGCATTAAATTGCTCCTGGCTGATGCCGGTAACAAAAAGATTGGGGTCGAAGGTGGGGAAATTCGCCAGAGCCAACACCGCCCCGTTGGTTACATCCATCACCACGATACAGCCAACATTCGTACCCAGGATGGCTTCGACCTTTTTCTGTAATTCCATGTTCAGGCTGAGCAGCATGTGCGAGGAAGGCACTAACTTCTTCTCAGACAGCGTTTGCCGGGTCTGGCCGTCCGGCGAAATAATGGTCAGTTTGCCGCCCAAACCTCCGGCCAGCGTTTCCTCACCCCAGGCTTCCGCCCCGGTCCGGCCAATAATATCGGTTTCGGTATAGCCTTTAGCGGCCAGGGTTTTCAAATCTTCGGCGCTAACTTTGTTGATATAACCCACCGTATGACTGGCGCTCTGGCCCTGCGGATAGCTGCGGATACCTGTCTCGTCAACTCCTACCCCCGCCAACTCGCGCAGTCCGACAATAACCGATTCCTGCGTAGAAGAAGGCAGGGTTTTGATAGGCATCCGCCAATCCGGCTGCCCGCCTTTGTAAAGGTCTTTGATTTTGGCCGGTTCCAGCTTCAAGGTCTGGCTCAAGACCAGCAAGAGTTGGTCTTCGTTATCAATCTGGCCCGGCACGACATAAACCTCATACTGCATGTCGGTTGCGGTCAGCGGCACTTTGTTGGCCGCGAAGATAGACCCACGGGTGGAGCTGCTGGTGAACATATGGACCAGGTAAGTGCTATCGGTCAATTCTTTGAAAATAACCGCCGGGGTCCATTCTACTTTCCACTGCCCACTTTCAAAGCGCAGCTTTAGTTTGTTATCCTGCCCGAAATCGCTCGCCCTGGTCGTTTTGAAGTCGGCCCGGAAAGGCACTTCCAGGGTGGACTGAGCGCCACCGCTAACCGAAAGGCTGGTGGGCAGAGTGGTGGTGACTTTGGTTATAGTCGCTTCGGAGGTGATGGCCTGATAGCGCTGGATGAACTTATCCTGGGCTATAATAGCTTTGGCCGGGACCGAAAGTAAGGCGTACATATCAACGTAACGGCTGTCTTCCCATAATTTCAGAAACCGTCCCGCTGCTTCCAGCGCCCCAACGGCTGTGGCGGCTGCCGTTGTCGGGGTCGGTCCTCCCCCCAGGCCGGGGTCAATAGCGGCTTTGGTAGTTGCAGGCGCAGTTCTGGTCGCGCCGGTGGTAGCCGCCGCCGGGGTAGTCGAGGCAGAGGTGGTCGCGGCGGTAGGAGAGCCGGGATTATTTACCACTGGTACGATATTTGCGCCTGCCGTGGGATTAGTGCCTGTGGCGGCCTCATCTCCACAGGCTACCAGCATGCCACCCGCCCCACTGGCGATAATTACCATGCTTCCGGCCCGTAGAAAAGACCGCCGGGACAAGCCTTTCCGGCCCGGTTGCTGGTTCTGATCAGTTTTGTTTCGGTTACTTGCCATTATGATTATTCCTTGTACCGCCCTGGGTATTCTTCCATGCGATGATGCGCTAAACCACTAAATCTTTACAAACCCTTTTTCTTCTCAAAAGACCCTACCCCTATTATAAAGGATAATAGCCTATTATTAAATAAGAGGTTGCTTTATGTCGGGCCGTAAAGGTAATTTTGACCTGTTATTTATTAAATTACACCCGGATTTTCAGTTAGCACACGTAAAATGGCAATGTATAGAGGCAAAACGCAAAGCGCCGGGGAAAAGGAGTTTTCAACCCGGCGCTTTTATTAATTCACCTGGCCCCTTATCCAGGCTGGTCGGTGTCGCTATTTTTAACTACCGTAATAGCTCCCGGCGCGGTGTGACCGTTGCTGCCGTTAGTCACCGGACTCATGGCGCTGCGGATAGCCGGAACTTGCGACATCAAATCGCTGATTTTGACCCCCATCAGGCTTTCAAATAGGGCTGGAACCTGGGCGGCTACCTTTGTCATATCGTTGGTGAGGTGGCTTGCCATACCGCCGCCATCCCCGGTGCTGACGATGGTAATTTTATCCACTCTGCCCAGCGGTTCGGCGATAGCCCGGACCACTTCGGGAATACTGCCCATCAGCTTATCCAGGATAGCCGCCTGGTTGTATTCGTGGAAAGCCGCCGCTTTAAGGTTCATGGCGTTAGCTTCGGCCTGGCCTTTAGCCTGGATAATTTCAGCTTCGGCTAAACCCTGGACCCGCAGCGCGTCGGCCATACCCATGCCCTTAAATCTCACCACATCGGCTTCCGCCTGACCCTGGACCCTGATCGATTCAGCGATACCCGCCGACTCGGTGATGCGGCGCTGCTTTTCAGCCATCGCCAGGGTTTCAATCCGCTTGCGGTCTACTTCAGCCGGTTTCAAAATGGTCGAAATCAATTCGTTCTCGCGGCGGGCAATTTCCGCTTCCTGGACTTTGGTTTCTTCTTCCTTGCGGACCAATTCCACCCGGACTTTTTCAGCCGTAGCCTGCTGCTCCATGATATTGGTCTGGATGTCGTAGGCTTTATCGGCGGAAGCTTTCTGGCGCTGAGTAGTTGCCAGGTACTCGGCTCTTTTCAATTCAAGGTCGCGCTGGGCTTCGGCCTGGCGGGTAAGCGAGGCTGTTTCAGCGATGACCCGTTCCTGGTCGGCAGCCGAACGGGCCACCGAGGCCTCGCGCATGGTGGTGGCTCGGCGAATAGAGGTATCGCGTTCGGCTTCGGCGGCGGCAATATCGGCGGCCTTGCGAATCAAGGCAATATCCGGCTTGCCCATGTTCAGAATATATTCGTTTTTATCGCGGACTTCTTTGATGGTAAAAGAAACCACTTCCAGGCCCATCTTGCTCAGGTCCGGGCTGCTGGTAGCGCGCATGCGGTCGCCGACCATTTCCGGCTCTTTAACAATCTGCTCGACGGTTAGCTGCCCGATAATTCCGCGCAAATGACCTTCCATGACCAGCCGGATAAGGTTCTCGCGGTTCTCCTCAGTTTTGGTCAAAAGTTGCTCGGCGGCAGTAATCACACTAACCGGGTCGTTTTTAATTTTTATCTGGGCCACCGCTTCCACCGTAACGGCTACACCCTGGTGAGTGTAAAGGTCTTGTTTAGGGGCTACATCAAAGCTCATCAATTCCAGGGAAAGCTCACGTGAACTTTGAATAAAAGGCATCACTATCCGACCACCGCCGGTTATGGCGTGCGTGCCGCCGCGCCCGAAGACAATTAAAGCCTGGTTAGGGCCAACCTTATGATAAAGGCTAACCAGTAGAAAAATTGAAATAATCAGTACGGCTGCCAGGCCAATGGCAGTTAATTCTATTACACCCATGCGCTTATCCTTTCGCTACGGGACTCTTTAATCTCTCAGGGTTGAATTCCTCGCTGCTTGCGGCGTATCCTTGTGAGAGTAATCCGCTTAAACTACTCCGCTGCTTGCGGCGGAGAAATTTATTGAGCTTGAACCGCCTCGTTGCCCGAAAATCAGGCCGCTAAGGAGAATTTAGTCAGGACCAGAAAATCAGGCTTAGGGATTTATTTTTGCCTGGTGTTTCAAAGCTTCGAGGCTGACTTCTTCTTCAAGCGTTGGACTGTCGGGAATGACTAAATCCGGCTCTTCCAGCATTTTATCCAGGTCGCTCACCAGGGCAATGCCATTTTCCACACTCAGAAAGACCACCTGCGTATCCCGCTGTATCACTTGTCCATCGGCGCTGCGGGCAGAAATAAACCGCCGTCCCCCCGCCTGGTTAAATATTACCTCACCTACCCCGCCCGGTTGTATGATACTGCTCACACGTCCGACCACTCCATTAAGTTTATAGGCTGTTTCGGTCATAAGGGGCGTTTGGGAACCGAGCAGGACTTTGCTGAGAAATAGCAAAATCAAGATATAGGCGACCGCGCCACCCACGAAGGCCAGCGGTAGCGTTACAAGAGGGTCCAGTCTTAAAGCAGTCAGAATGAACCCGGTCCCGCCGAACCATGTCAGGAAAACTATCAAAGCGGTCAGGTTAAAGAAAGGCAGGCCGGTCGAGGTATCATGGGAATGAGCAGCATCGGCATGAGCAATATCAGCATGTCCGCCATCCGGCCCGTGACCGCCCAGGTCAACATGGCCGCTGTGACCACCAACATGAATATTGCCCAGGTGGCCCAGGCCACCGATCAGGAAGGAAATAAGGGTAAAGACCAGGCCGAAAATAAAACAGCCCAGGTAGACACTGTTTAACCACTCCACGGTCATTTACCTCCTTAGTTTTGAGTATGCCTTTTTGTAATGTGGATTATAATTATAGCTCTATTTTAACTACGTTTGGGGGTGAGGAAAGTTTCAGGCTCCACCTGGCTCTCCAATTATACAAAAAAAGAGACCCGGCACTGCCATACCAGGTCTCATTGGATTCAGAGATAATAAAATGTGGGTATAATGAGTTAAGGAAAATCGAAAACTTCAAGCTTAGACTTAAAATATTCGATTGTGGAGAGACTTCTTGCTCTCTTGTTTATAATGTACCTCACGCCAGTAAAAATCCGGGCAAACATCGGTAAAAATTTGGTGAAAAATTAAGCCTTATTCAGGTATAATCTCCCAACTACTTCCTCCTCGATAATCTCGCCGGTCTTAATAAAGCCTTCACTCAGGTATAATTTCTCGCCTTTCAGGTTTTCCGGCTCCCAGGTAATAACAATCTGCGAGCAGTCCGGTTTGGCGGCCAGCAGTTTGATGGCTTCGCGTAAACCGGCCCGACCGTAGCCTTTGCCCTGTTCTTTCTCATCAATCATCAGGCGGCAAATCCACCAGTTATAGTCGTCATCGTTGAAGTTGTACATCACGAAACCGACCATCTCCTCCCCGGTATAGATAGCCAGGGGAAAACAGTTCGGCTCGTAAGCTGCCTCGACCAGTGAATAGGTGTTGGGGGCCACGAAATGGGCCTGGTCTTTTCCGGGGTTAAGCCATATACACTTTTTCCAGTTAGATTGGTTTATTTCTCCTAAAGTTACGGCCATGTTAGCTCCGTTTTCGCCGCTTGAAGGCGCAAAAATAAGTATGGGTATAGGCATTCATGGTGGGGTCGTTTAAGCGGACATCCTGGTTCTTTCCAGACAGGACCGGTTCCATATGTAGCAATTTCCATAGCCCTATAGGGTTATACTATCGTTACAACCAGAGAAATGGCAAAACTTAGTTTGCGAAAACCCAGGCTTCAAAAGTAAAAGTTAAATCGAAGGCGCTAATTCATTTCTAGCGAAAGCCAGCGCATCGTCCATAGTCAGTTTCTCGCCTTCGGCAAAGGCGGCGGCATAGGCCGTTTCCCCCAGTTGGGCCTGTCCGGCCTCGACTATTTCAAAATAAATCTCGCGTTCGCCCGGCTGCAAACTGCCGTGTATCGCTTTCAGCAGGGCCGACACCGCGCCTACCAACCGGACCGACCGCGCCATCAGTGAAAGTGAATCCAAATTATCCTGGAGGCCCAACCGGACCGCAAGCGCCGCCAGACCGAGCAAGGACACCGCAATCCCATAGCGGTCCTGTAGCTGGCTTTTGAGGTTGAGGCTTTCCCACAAATAGCGGCGGGCTTCCAGGTAATTTGGCTGCTTGTAGGCCAGGAAACCTAAAGCGGTTAAACTGGCCGCAATCCCGAATCTATCGCCGATTTCACGCCGGATTTCCAGACCTTCCTTGAAATAAGCCAGCGCCACCGGGTAATTCGCTTGCTCGTAGGCCACCGCTCCCAGGTTGGTCAGGGCATAACTAATACCTGATTTATCCTCAACTTCGCGCCGCAAGGCCAGGCTTTCCAGGTAATAATTGCTGGCTGTTTCAAAATCACCCTGGTGGGCCGCCAGATTCCCCAGGTTGTTTAATCCACTTGCAACCCAGACTCTATCCCCGGCTTTACGCAATAATTCGATACACTCCCGGTAACATTTCTCGGCGGTGCTATAATCGCCCCGGTTACTGGCAATATTGCCCAGGTTGTTCAAATTAGAGGCCGCTCCCCACGGATCGGCTACTTCCAGGCATAACGTCTGGCTCTCCTTAAAGCAACGCTCGGCTTTCTCGTATTGCCCCAGGTTATCGGCTAAATTCCCGTAATTATTTAGCAACGTGGCAATAGCGGCCTTATTGCCCAACTCGCGCAAGAGGGCCAGGCTCTGGTCATAACAGTCCTGGGCAACCGGATAATCGCCCTGTAGCTGCCGAACATAGCCGTAAGCCAGCAGGATTTTAGCCTGTACATCCGGCCCAGGCTCCGTCAGGCTGAAAATTTCTTCCAGGTAAGCTCGGCCTTCGCTTAAATAGCTGCGGGCCGACCAGTAAGACCACATACTACCGGCCAGCCGCCCCGCCACTTCGCTGTCGCGCTGCTTCAAACCCCAGCTTATAGCCAACCGCACATTATCATACTCGGTGTCCAGGATATTAAGGGCCAATTGCTTCTGCGGACCCCTCAGCATTTTATTGGTATTTTCGGCCAGTTCCCCAAAATAAGCGG
>JAYSYV010001367.1:0-3206 GCA_043727245.1 Chloroflexota bacterium
AGCAGGTAATTGGCCCCGACATCTTTTAGCTGCCAGGACAATTCAGCAGGGGTCAGCCGTAAATTCAAAGGAACCAGGACCGCTTCCAGTTGCATCAAAGCGTGAATCAGTTCCACAAATTCCAGGCCGTTACTTAATAGCACAGCAACCCGGCTGCCCTTGCCTACCCCGGCCACCCGAAGCCGGTCAACCAGAGCCATCACCCGATTATACAAATCTTCAAAACTCAAGGTTTCCGGCCCGACCAGGACCGCCAGACCCTGCGGCCTTGTTTTTAGCTGTTCCAGCAGCCAGTTTGGAAAAGTCTCACCTGCATCGTTCAACATAAAAAGTGTCACCCGGTATCTTTTTACAATATTCTGACTATTTCCTCAGAATTCTGAGTATTTATCTCGAATTATCCTCTCTTAATAAAGTGAAAGCAAGGGGAGAGTGATATAATACCGGCGTGAGCAAATCAACCAACCAGAAGAACAAACAAAATATGGGACCGGATTTCGTGGCTTCTACCCGCCCCCAGATTGAGATGCTGGGTATGCAGATAGACGATGTGACGTTGGATCAGGCCGCCGACCGTATAACCGGCTGGATTACACAGCGCCGTCTGAACTCCACTTCCCCGGCCCAGTTAGTTATAACCCTCAATCCCGAATATGTCATAGCCACTCACCGCAACCCATCTTTCAGGGAAGTGGTAAATTCGGCCCATTTAGTCACTGCCGACGGAGCCGGAATAATCGCGGCGGGTAAGATTTTAGGACAGCCTTTTCAGGCACGAGTAACCGGGGTGGCTCTTTGCGAGAAATTATTCCAACGTTCGGCCCAGAAGCAAGGGCCAAGCCTGTTTCTTTTGGGGGCGCAAGAGGGTGTCGCCGAGGAAGCCGCCGCGAAATTACGCCTGGAATATCCGGGTATTCGGATTGCCGGAACATGGGCCGGAAAAGCCGGACCGGAGGGTGATGCCGAAGCGGTCGAACGCATCCGAAAGTCCCAGGCCGAAATTATTCTGGTAGCTTACGGTATGCTGAAACAAGATTGGTGGTCTGTACGTAATTTAACTGTAAGCGGCGCAACCGCCGCCCTCGGAGTGGGCGGCGTTCTCGATTACAAAGCCGGGCGAGTGCCTTTAGCCCCGCTTTGTATGCGGCAATGGGGTCTGGAATGGGCGTATCGCCTGTACAAAGAACCCTGGCGCTGGCGTCGCCAGTTAGCTCTTCCCCAATTCGCCTTCTTAGTTCTGATCGAAAAACTGCGGCGGGTTTTGCGGAAATAATCTCAGGAGTTTAGTCGTGTCCACTAATCAACTTTTACGGTGTTATCGTCATCCCAATGAAGAAGCTCGCCTGATGTGCGGGGACTGCGGCAACCAAATTTGTACCATCTGTATGACCCTGACCGGGGAGGGTCCGCGCTGCCCGGATTGTATGGCCGTCATTAATTCAGGCTTTGCCTCAAAGGCCCAACCGGTTGAAGGCGTAGTTTTACCCGCCGGTTCTGAGGCCACCCGGCTTGACGCAGCCCGCGAAGCTTATTATGCTACTGAACCGGTGGTCATGTACTGCGCCCGCCATCCCACCACGGAAACTATGCTGCGCTGCGGTCGCTGCGATACGCCCATCTGCCCGCGCTGTATGATCCATAGCGGCGTAGGTATTCGCTGCCCCGACTGTGCGGCCAATCCCCAGCGCACGATTGGCATCCAGACCGAAAGAGCCGCTGCCGCTGCCCGTGGACAAAAACCGCCCCAGGCCGACACCGGTTTTCGGAATTATTGGAGCAAAGGTCAGGCTTTACAGAAGGTTTATACCCGGCACTACTTGCTTGCAATCCTGGCCGGATTTGGTACGGCGATTGCGCTGGGGGTGATCTGGGGTTTCTTGATGAATGCTTCACGAGGATTGCTAGGCCAGGGGGTTTCACGCGGGCAGCTTCAAAATGTTTTTCAAACCAATCAATTCTGGCTTAGTCAGGTAACAGGGGCCGTTCAGTCCTCGATTCACTTGCTACCGGAAATCGCCCTGGGGGCGCTGGTTGGCGAAGCCATTTCCCGCATGACCCAGAACCGGGTCGGACCCGGCTTGCAGCTAATCGGTGGTTTGGCCGTGGCTGCCGGTATTCTGGTCAGTGTAATAACGATTGGAGCGCGGATTTATAACTCGGTTTACGGCACTTTCCCGCCGCTGGACCGCCTGCTAAGTGTTTCTTTCAGCGCTATTGGACAGCAACTCAACGGCAACGGCCTGGGTATCCTGATTTTCTGGGGTATCGGCATTGCTTTTGCGGTATTCAGACTCAAGAGATAGAAATGTCACTTACCCGTTACCTGCCCCTATTTAAAGACCGCAAAGTTCTGGTAGTGGGCGACCTCTACCTGGACGAGTATATCATCGGGCGACCCAGCCGGATTTCCAGGGAAGCGCCTATCCCGGTACTCGAATTTTGCGAGCAGCGCAATGTACCGGGTGGCGCAACAGCCCCGGCCTGCAACATCAGTTCGCTGGGTGGTCAGGCCTATATGCTGGGGGTTATCGGGCAGGACCACGCCGGGCGAGAACTGCAGGAATTGCTGGGCGGACGCGGAGTAGATGTGACCGGCCTGGTGCTAGACATAACCCGACCCACAACGACCAAGACCAGGATTGTGGCCGAGGCCCAGCATATCTTTCCTCAGCAGGTTGCCCGCGTGGACCGGCAGGACCGGACACCGATTAATGGGGCGGTGGAGCAACAGGCCGTAGATTATTTGCACCTGGTCGCGCCTCACGTAGACGCGATTCTTTTCTCCGACTATAAAACGGGCGTGGTAAACGAACGGCTGATTGCCGAGGGCTTACAGATTGCCCGGACTTCCGGCAAGCTTATCACGGTAGACTCGCAGGGCGGCCTGGATAAGTTCAAAGGCTGTACCCTGGTCAAGTGTAACGACAACGAGGCTCGCGATTACCTGGGGCGCGACCTGCGGACCGACCAGGACTTTGAAAAAGCTCTGCGAGACTTAAAAGAAGAACTGGGCGTTAAAATGGTCGTCCTGACACGGGGCGGCGAAGGAATCTCCTGCCTGGACGGCCAGGACGAACTTTACCACATGCCTGCCTTCAATCGTAGCGAGGTTTTTGACGTGACCGGGGCCGGTGATACAGTAATATCGCTGCTAACCCTGGGCCTTATGGTCGGTTCGAGTTTGCTGGAAGCTTCCCAACTGGCTA
>JAYSYV010001368.1:0-3205 GCA_043727245.1 Chloroflexota bacterium
AGCGCAAGCCTGGTCTTGAAAAGTGGTTCGTGGACATCTCCTTTGCTAATACCTGGACCATTTAATTGTTTTCAAGTCCCTTAGTAGAAAAAATGATAAATAAAAGAGGCTTTTTACCATGTTAAATGCTAGCACAAAGCCTCATTATCATAGAATTTTTAGCGGGCGCTGCCCATGGCCTCGCGGTCAATGGTCGAGTAGTACTTGGCATTCGGGTGATGCACAACCAGGGCGGCGGTGGATTGCTCCGGGTCAAGCCCATGCGATTCGGTAATACTGACCCCGATTTCATCCACAACCGGCATCAACTCGAAAAGCTTTTGCTGGTCTTCCAGGTCGGGACAGGCCGGGTAGCCCCAGCTATAACGCTTGCCCTGGTGCAGTTCCATCCCCAACTCCTGCCGGATAAGATTGTGGACGTAATCGGCGGCGGCTTCGGCCAGGCTGCTTGCCAACCCGTGGACGAAATAGGCCCGGCTGTAATCGCCCGCTTTGTTGAGGCGTTCGCAGTATTCGCTGGCGGTCCGTCCGGCTGTGACAATCTGCAAAGGCAATACATCGGGCTGGTTATCGGGCCACTCCAGGGCGAAGTAATCGGCCAGACAAAGTTTTTCGCCGCCGGGTTGACGGGGGAAGCTAAAGGTAGTAAGCACACTGTTTAACTCGTCCGGGTTGTGGACCGCCACCAGGCCATCGTGCGAACCAGGCGCTATCGGGATAGCCTTGACCGGGAAGTAACCGTAAATGGCCTTGGGGGTAAGGAAGCCTTCTATTTCAGCATCCTGGCGCAACTGGACTAGTAACGGCTCAAACTCCTCTCGGACCAGCCGGTCGTATTCGCCGGGAGCGCGTTTTTTGTCGCTGCCGCCGCCCCAGTGAAGCCGGAAAAGGGTATTTTTGTCCAGCAGGGCGAACAGGTCATCCAGCGGCAGCTTTTCCAGGGTTTTGAAGCCCCAGAACGGAACCTTCGGAATAGCTGCGTCGGGTAGCCCGCTGGGCCGTTTTGAACCGTTGGCCTGGGCCATTTCGGTCGTTTCGGCGGCGATACGGGCCTGAGTAGCCGCGATTTTAGCCTCACGTGCAGCCTGTTTAGTCAGGGAGTCGATAGCGTCTTGCAGGTTCTGCCGGGCATACTCGGCGTGAGCTGCCGGGTCGGTCAGCTTGTCCATAACTGCTAACCCCTCGAAGGCATCTTTACAATAGAAGACCCCACCGGCATAGGGCTGGCTGATGTCGGCATTTACGAAAGCGGTCCGGTAGCCGTAGGGCTTGTTGATGGCCGCGCCGCCAATGAGGACCGGGAATTTCAAGCCGCGCTGGTTCAGTTCCCTGACACACAGCGGCATTTGCTTGGAAGTGCTGACCAGCAAGGCCGAGAGGCCAATCGCGTCCGCTCCCACCTCAACCGCTTTTTCGATAATCGTGTTGACCGGGACTTGCTTGCCCAGGTCATAGACCGTGTAGCCGTTATTGGTCAGGATAGTGTTAACCAGGCTCTTGCCAATATCATGTACGTCCCCAAAGACCGTCGCCAGCACGACTTTGCCCTTGGTATAGCCTTCCTTCTTTTCCAGGTAAATTTCAAGGTGAGCCACCGCTTTCTTCATAACTTCGGCTGATTGCAGCACGAAAGGTAGAATTAGCTCACCCGCCCCGAACTTGTCGCCAACCTCTTTCATGGCCGGTAGCAGGACTTCGTTCAGGGTTTCGACCGCGCCCCGGTTAGCCACTTCCTGGTCAATTAGCGGTTCGATACCTTCTTTTTTGCGGTGGACAATCTGGTAGTGGATTTTCTCAGCCGGATTCATCCCGGCGGTAGCGTCTTCGGCTTCCTGCTTCTGACCGGCCCCAGAGTTTTGCTCGAAATACTCGATATAGCGGGGCAGAGCTTGCAAATCGCTATTGAAAATCAGGTCGTTACACAGTTTGCGCTGGTCTTCCGGGATTTCCGAGTAGGGGGTAATATGGGCGGCGTTGACAATCGCCATATCTAATCCAGCCTGGACCGCGTGATGCAGGAAGACCGAATTTAAGACGGCCCTGGCCCGTGGTGTCACCCCGAACGAAACGTTACTGACACCCAGGATGGTTGAACATTCCGGCATGGCCGCTTTGACAAGCTTGAGGCCTTCCAGGGTGGCTGCCGCATCATCTCGCAAGTCTTCCTGGCCGGTTGTCACCGGGAAGGTTAGCACATCGAAAATCAAGTCCTGGTCGGGTAGGCCGTACTCATTGTGAACGATGTCGCGAATACGTTGGGCGATTTCCAGTTTATTCTGAGCGGTGTGGGCCATGCCGACTTCATCAATCGTCAGGGCTATGACCGCCGCGCCGTGTTCCCGGACCACCGGCAGGACCGCTTCAATCCTCTCACGACCGCGCTCCATATTAATCGAGTTGACAATCACCCGGCCAGGAGCCGCTTTGAGGGCTTCGGCAATTACATTGGCTTCAGTTGAGTCAATCACTAAGGGCGCGTCAATCGAAGTAGAGAGTTTTTTAATAGTCTTCCACATCTGCTTGACTTCATCGGGCCGCTCGGTCAGCGCGACCTGGACATCCAGGGTATGCGCTCCGCCCTCCACCTGTTCGCGGGCGATATTCATCAGACCATCGTAATCGTCCTCCAGCAAAAATCTTTTGGCTTTTTTGCTGCCCTGGGCGTTGACCCGTTCGCCCACCAGTAGTGGAGCCGGTTCCTGGCGCATGGCTGTGGCCCGGATGCCGCTGGAAAGCATCGGCTCACTTTTAAATTCCCGGTTGGGCCGGGGAGCGCCTTTGACCGCTTCGACTACCAGCCGGATGTGTTCGGGGGTTGTGCCGCAGCAGCCACCGACAATATTCAGGCCCAGTTCGTGTACAAAGCTGTGGTGGGCATCGGCTAAACCTTGTGGGGACAGGGGATAGACCGCCTTGCCGCCTTCGTTTAGCGGCAGTCCGGCATTGGGTATACAACTCAACATAACTTTGGAATGTTCGGATAGATACCGCAGCGGGTCACGCATGAGGTCGGGACCGGTCGAGCAGTTTAGGCCGATAATATCCGCTTCCAGGGCTTCTAGGGTGGTCATAACCGCCGCAATATCAGTGCCTAAAAGCATCGTGCCGCTGGTATCAATCAAGGATACCTGGGCTTGAATCGGAATCCAGCGGTTCATCTTTGCCATACCGGCCCGGCAGCCGAAAATAGCTGCTTTAACCTCCA
>JAYSYV010001369.1:0-3203 GCA_043727245.1 Chloroflexota bacterium
AATAAATCTACCAGCGAACTGAACAGCCAGCGCACTATGCTGACCAGGGCAATAATCAGGATTAACGAATAGATAAAAATAATTCGCGAATAAAGAAAATTGGGACCAAGCAGGAACGAGTTAAAGAAAATTGCCAGCACCAGGCCCAGGAAGGCTCCGGCGCAAATCCGGTAAAACTCGTCAATTTTACTGAAACCGCGTTTGAGCCGGTAAATGCCCCGGTTGTAGAAAGCGAGCAAGACTGAGATAGTTGAAAAGGCCAGGATAATCTGATAGTTGTTAGGGTTGAAATCAATGAAAGGGCCGCCCAGGTCCACCCGTTTGCGGATGGCATAGGCCAGTAAAAACCCGGCAATAATCGCGGCCAGGTCCAGTAGCAGTTGGATACCAAAGACGACAAACTGGACCCAGACCCAGCGGTGCGTTTTATCCAGGTTCAGCCTGCGGCGGCGCGGCTGGTTTTGCGAGCGCACTGAAATAACCTCTCCAAAATCGCCGGGTTCCGATGAGGCATCAGCAGCCGAGGTAGTCTGGCCGGGCCGGACCACTTCATCAGGTAGGTTTGTTGTTTCAGGCAAACTGCTCAACTTTTCTTCCAAAGTTTCACTTTCCCAGGTTTCAGGCTCAACTTACCCGTTTCCTGGCTTCGGGCCGCAGGGTATTTCGCAGCAGCGCCAGGCTGCCCTTGCCCAGAATGCCCAGGTAAATCAGCCAGTTGAGTAAGAAAAAGGTCTGGTGAGCATAATGCTTGCGGTAGAAAACAATCATGGCATAATAAAAGTTTAACAAAGCCCCGTAACTACGTTTTTTACTGCTCTCACCTTTTAAGTGGAGGACGGTGGTCGCCGGATAGTACATAATCTTCCAACCGAGGCTTTTTATCCGGTAAGCCCAGTCCAAATCCTCACCGTACATGAAGTAGGCTTCGTCCAGGATACCGGACTGGCGAATGACTTCAGCCCGTAGCAGCATAAAAGCTCCCACCACGCTATCAACCTCGGCTGTCTGATTAACGTCCAGGTAGGTCAGATTGTAGCGGCCAAAGCGGCGGCTTTTGGGAAAAAGTTTGCTCAAGCCCAGCATCCGGTAGAGCGAAACTTCCGGTGTGGGGAAACTGCGGCGGCAGGCCAGGTCCAGTTCGCCATTGGCCTTGACCAGTTTTGGACCGACTACGCCCACCTCCGGGTTGGCCTCGGCGAAATCATAGACCACCTGGAAAGCATCCGGCGGCACGATAGAGTCCGGGTTCAACAGCACAATATAACGGGCCTGGGGTTGGGAACCCATGTGCAAAAGCTGATGTTCGACCTGTTCGGCCTGGCTAAGTTGGGTCGGGCCGGCTTCCGGCGGTAGCGGGCAAATCAGGCGCAGGGCCAGGTTGTTTCCAAAAGCATAACCTCCGTTAACCGGGCTGGCGATAAAAGTCAGGTTGTCGTGATAAGGCTCGAATTCGGCCCGGACCATCTCGGCGCTACCATCGTGGGAGGCGTTATCTACAACAAAGACGCGCCAGCGGAAATTACACCGGCTGACAAAAACCGATTTCAGGCAAGCTCGTAAAAGGTCAACGGTATTGTAATTTAAGATAACAATGTCGAGGTCGCTTATAAAGTCACCTCGGTTTTGAGTTGCGGTGTTGGAATGAGAACCTGTACCGGGAGCCTGTTGAACCCCTGTTGCCGTTAAATCGTCATTTTGGATTACGGTCACAAAAATAAACCTGCTTATTAAAAATAACCTGCTAAATGCCTGACACCTTTCTAATTATATCAAACAAGCCGATATAAACAAAGTGGCCGCAAAAAAAGACAAATTCATTTGACAAGACTCCAGCCTACAGCTAGAATTTCAGCCCATGACAACTTCTGTTTTGCCTTCAGGGACCGGGGATGCACCGGACCAATTAACACTAGACCAGATAAATGCTGCCGTAAGCGTTGAAGAAGTGGTTGCCGGTTTCGTGCCGCCGCCACGTTTTGCCACGGCCTTTTTTGATACCTACCAGCCGGACCCCACCGAACCTTCCCAGACCGCCGCTGTGAACCAACTGCGGACCTATGTCGCCGAACTGGCCCCCGAAGATAATCCACGCGCCCGCTTTTTCGGACGCTGGCGGCGGCAGTCCGAACCGGACGGGCCGAAAGGCATGTACCTCGATGGTGGCTATGGGGTTGGAAAAACCCATCTTTTAGCCTCGGCCTATCACGCTACCCCTGGCCTAAAAGCTTATCTTTCATTTCAAGAACTGGCTTATGTTATCGGGGCAATGAGTATGGTGGCGAGCGTGGAAGCTTTTCGCCGCTATACTCTGGTCTGTGTGGACGAGTTTGAACTGGATGATGTGGGCAATACCATGCTGGCGAAAACCTTTATTACAAATTTGACCCAGGGTCAGACCCATATCATCACAACCTCGAATACCCTGCCGAGCGACCTGGGCCAGGGCCGCTTTGCCGCCGAAAGCTTCCGCCGCGAAATCGGTCAGATTGCCGCCGCGTTTAAGGTCTTGCGGATTGAGGGCCAGGACTACCGCCACCGCACTCACCAGCCGGGCGCTTTGTCCGAAGGTCTGTTGACCACGGTCGAATTACGAGAGGCTTTCGCGGCTTATCACCCGCCGCGTGGAGCTAAACTATACGCCACTTTCGCGGAATTGACCGACCACCTGGCCCGGTTGCACCCAATCAGTTACCAGCGTTTACTGGCCCCACTGGGGGGAGTATTCATTGAAGGTCTGACCGCCATGGAAGACCAGAATATTGCCTTGCGTTTCGTCCACCTGATTGACAAGCTCTACGACCAGGGCATCCATTTCGCGGCTTCGGCTCAATGCGACCTGGCCGCTATTTTCTCCCCGGAATATCGCGACAAAGGTTATGCCAAGAAATACCAGCGCTGCCTCTCCCGCCTGGGCGAATTACTTCAGGAACCGGGCTGATTATTGTACTTTAAGGTCTGGCCTGAACCGCCCTCTTTTAAATTAGTCCGGGTTTGCCAGGAATTCTGCTCTGCTAACCTTCATCCAGTAACCTTCCGGCTCATTTGGATAGGTTCCGGCTGGAAGGGTTTTCCAATAAGTGAACCCGGCTTTCTCGTAGGCTCGAATGGCGGCCTTATTAGCCGGTTCCGGGTCTATGACGCAAATTTCTATTTCTTCCTGGCTGAACACAATCTCTCGCAGAAATTTCTTCAACACAAAACCA
>JAYSYV010001370.1:0-3200 GCA_043727245.1 Chloroflexota bacterium
TAAGTAAGTTCAACGAAACTGGCCGGGAAGAGCCGGGACAAGTAGAAACAGTTTAAATCAGGAGGGATAATCCAATGACTGAACCCGCACAACGTGAAGTGGTGGGAGCGGAAGTCGGAACCACCAGTGCCCGCCTTTACGCCGCAGCTGCTCCGGTCTGGGCCGCTCAGTTAGAGCACCCCTTTGTAAAAGCCCTGGGCACGGGTAGTTTACCGAGGGTAAATTTTGAATTTTATATTCGCCAGGATGCCCGGTTCCTGGAGGAGTTAAGCCGGGTCTTCGCCTATGGCGCTATCAAAAGCCACCTCCCGGCGGTAATGGAACAAATGGGTAATTTGCTGCTCAATACTATCAGGGTAGAACGTGAATTGCACCAGAGTTTCGCCCGTGAATTTGGCCTGAGCCTGCGGGAAATGGAAACTACCCCACTGGCTCCGACTACCTATGCCTATACTCGGCACCTGTTGAGTATTGGGGCAACCGGTAGCCTGGCCGAGATTATCACCAGTGTGTTACCCTGCGCCTGGATTTATGCCGAAGTTGGACACCATTATAGCCGGTTGGACCCCTTGAATGACGACCACCCTTATAAGAACTGGATTGCCACGTATGCCGCTCCCGGTTTTGAAGAAGTGGGGGTCTGGCTGCGGACTACGCTCAATGAACTGAGTGTTAACTCACCTGAAGAAGAACTCACCCGGCTGGAAAACATCTTCCTTACCAGCAGCCGCTATGAGTATATGTTCTGGAACATGGCCTGGCAAAGAGAAGAATGGCCGGTCTAAAGTTTAAGATATGTAAAAATTGCGAACCCAACGGTGTGCTTTTAGTTTTTCTACCTGCTCTTTCGGCAGTCCCTTTCCATCAGCAACCTGGCCGTTCCGTTCCACATTGCGAACCGAGCGCATGCCTGGAATCACAGTAGATACGGCGGGATGGCTCAAGACATAGCGCAGCGCCGTTTCTGCCATTTGATCAATGGAAATATTAAGGTCCAAAGCAACCTTTTGCACGCGTTCGAACACCTCATTTTTACGCTCTCCACGGAAATAGTTGTTACGAAAGTCGCCTTCTTCAAAATTAGTTTGAGGTGTAATCTTTCCTGTCAAACCACCTTCATCCAGTGCTACCCGGACAATTACACCGACTTTATACTTTTCGCAAGCGGGAAGCAAATGATCTTCCGGACTTTGCTCGAAAACGTTGTAGATAACTTGCACGGTATCCACTACGCCGGTTTCAATCAGCTTAATTGCGTTTTCCGGCTGATGGTCGTTAATCGAAACCCCGAAGAAGCGGATTTTGCCCTGTTCTTTCAATTTCTGAACCGCATCTAACCAATCGCCCTGGTTAACCCACTCGTCCGACCAGACGTGAAACTGCTGCACATCAATAGCTTCCAGACCAAGATTGCGCAGGCTTTTTTCGGTGCAGGCTATAACATGGTCTGCGGGAAAAGTTTCTTGCACCGGCACCCCTGCTTGAGCAGGCCACTGTCCGTTTTTCGGCGGAATTTTGGTGGCGACGTAAATAGTTTCAGAGCGTTCCTTGACTACCTGTCCAACCAGCTTTTCACTATGACCTTCGCCATAACCGAGAGCAGTATCAATAAAATTTAATCCAAGATCAATTGCCTTATGCAGAGCAACGATAGATTCCTCATCATTCGCTCCGATCCAACCGCTTTTGCCGATGCCCCAGGCACCATAGCCGATTTCCGATACTTTTAATCCGGTTTTACCAAGTGTTCTGTATTTCATCAAAATATCTCCTTATCAGCATCAGCACTTTTTAAGGACACTAAACCTGCAGACAGTCTTCATTGATTAAATAAGGTGCAACAGCATTAATCATGCCAATAGTCAGCGTTTTATAGGCCGCAATAACCTTTTCTCAAGCGGCAAATGGGACTGCCGCAACCGTCGCTCGGTGCTGCGCTGGGCGCGTTGTTCACATTCCAACCGGGCCAGTTCGTGCAGAAAAGCCTCGTGCGAGAGGTTTTGGCGGCTGGATTTAAGGGCTACCTCGCCGAACGAAGCGCTGAAGGCGCTTAATTTTAACTGCCGCAACATTGCCACCAGTTCGGTGTGACAATCAGGCGGTGGCCCTGAGAGAGTGGTCGGACTATTCATTGGCGCACCTCAATTCCATTTCTAAGTTCAATTGCGGTGGCAGGCCTGCCGTAGCATCTTGACTGGGTATCGTAACAACTATAGGCGCATGTCATCCTCTAAAAAGTAACCTTGACAGCTCTTTTGCATCACGAGTAATGTAACCCGACGCTTTAATTATCATCAGGCGGAGGGAGAAATAAAGTGAGAACAACTATGAGCTTTCCAGCTAAAAGGGAATTACTGATCCAGATAGCCCCTCGCTATGTGTATTGTTCGACTAGCTCGTGACCTGTTCTGGCTACTTCTATCATCCGAGTTCAAATTTCCAATTTCATAATTAAATTTGTCTCGAAGATTCAATTTTTAGTTTAACAATCAGCCTATGCTCGATCCAATGAATCTAATCAGGCTGATTTTGTCCTTGAGGATTTATTTTGTGAATGGGCAAAGCAACCAGGACGATCCCCGTTAGCCAAACTTTAATGTTTTTGCTACTATTATTGTTCAACTGCCAAAACTTCATAGTCAATGGCCTTTGAGAAAGAACGTTTGAAGCAGAGGACCGGGGATAAAACCGGTTTGATAAAGCTGGCGGTAGGGGTGATAACGAACCGCAATAAGCGAGGATCCATGAACAAAGTGCAATTCAAAAATGTCCTGGAGCGGTGTAAGTTGATAATGAGCACATGGTAACAGTAGCTGACGGCATCATTCAGAGTTTACTAAAAGCTGGTGTAACCCATCTCTTTGGAATGCCAGGGGGAGGTAGCAACGCTGACCTGGTGGAGGCGGCCGGGAAGGTAGGCTTACCTTTTGTAATGTCCCATTCTGAAACTGCTGCTGCTTTCATGGCTAGCGCCCAGGCCGAAATTTCGGGTAAATCGGGTGCTTGCCTGGCTACCCTTGGTCCGGGGGCCGCTTCGGTAATCAATGGGGCGGCTAACGCCTGGTTGGATAGAATCCCGCTGCTGATATTTACTGATTGTCACAGCCAGAATAAGCAGTCCGTTATGCAGCACCAGACCTTGAATCAGGCGGAGCTTTTCGGGCCGGTTACTAAATGGAGTATTCGTCTGGAAGCTGAAA
>JAYSYV010001371.1:0-3188 GCA_043727245.1 Chloroflexota bacterium
CTGGGGAGTCTGGTTGTCGCGGTGGGAATTGACCCGCTGGCAGAATACAAAAAAATGGAAGGCTTGACCCTGGCCGATTTTTGCAAAGGCTGGCCCCCGGCTATCCGGGCCTTTGTAGCTTCGCTGGCCCGCAGCGGCTTGAGCGCCCATCCCGAAGATGTCCCGCTTTCGGGGTTTATTGCTTTCCTGCGCTTTTATTCGCTTCTACGACGGGACAGCCAGGCCTTTGAATACCTGGCCGAAGACTCCGCCAGCGCCATTATAGACCCGTTGGTAGCAAAAATCCGCCAGCTTGGCGGGCTGGTAGAGCCTGGTTTCCGGGTCGAGCGACTGGAACGTATTCCCGGTCAAGCCGAAGGCTGGCTGGTCTGGCTGGAAGATGGCCGTAGCTATCTGGCTTCAAATGTTGTCCTGGCCTGTGACGCGCCCGGTACGCGCCGGATTATGCTTAACAGCCCGGCTACGCGACCTCTGGCCGAAACCTTTCACTGGCCGCGCGGCCTGGAAACTATCGTGGTCCGCCTGTGGTTCTCCGGTCAGCCTCATCCCAAAGCCGAAGCTGGAATTATCAGCGGGAATTTCGCGGCGGATAATTTCTTTTGGCTGCATCGTTTCCAGAAGTGTTTTAGAGAGTGGTTCCATAATACCGGCCAAAGCGCCCTGGAAGCTCATGTCTACGGCCCGCCCGAACTGATAGCAGAACCGGACGAAATAATATTGGAAAAAGTCACGGCAGATTTTGGCCGCATTTATCCCACCCTCAAAGATAAAGTTATTTACCGCACCATCCAACGCAATTCGCCCACCCATACCCTTTTCGCCATCGGGACGCTAGCCGAACACCTGGGTATACGCACGCCCTGGCCCGGCCTTTATTGCTGCGGCGATTGGGTCCGCCATCCTAGCCCGGCCCTGTTCCTGGAAAGAGCCTGCCTGACCGGGATTGAAGCGGCTAACGCAGTCCTGCTGACCCAGGCGCAAAGCCCGTTCCCGCTTGAACGACATACCAGGCCCGAACTGCTTTCCCGGCTGGTCGGAGCCTATGTGCGGATGATGCGGTCTTCTATTCGAGGTTCGCGCTAACTTCAAAGGTTGCGAGAATTGGAAGTCAAACAAAAAGAATTAATTGACAATTCCCATTTAAACCCTGGTTAAACTTTCATCAAATTTCCGGCGGGATTGTTCTACCTGCTCTTGGTGTTCGGCTGCCCATATCCAGACCCCGCAAAAGGCGGCGCTAAGACTTAAGCCCAGTTCGGTCAATTTATATTCTACTTTAGGTGGAACGACTGGGTGGACCGTTCGTGTCAAAAGCCCGTCACGTTCCATCTGGCGAACGGTTTTGGTCAGCATCTTCTGGCTGATGCCTTCGACCATTTCCCCCAGACGAGTAAACCGCATTTCCCCTTGTTCGGTCAGCACCTCCAGAATTACCATGGTCCATTTATCGGCCACGCGCCCAATTAGCTCATTGACCAGGGCTTCAATGCGCGGGTCAAGTTCCTCTGACGGGTGCGGTGACATAGCCAATCTGGCCCTGGCTTCGTTCATTTGCGTTTCACCGGGCATGGCTAACTTGCTCATTTCTTACTCTCCTTTCGGTAAGTATAGAACTTTTAAGTGCCTACTATACAAAAGTAAGTATAAGATGGTACACTTAAAAAGTCAATAAGCAAATAAAATTTTACCTATCTACGGGAGTAAATCAGACCATGAAAATCATAGGCAATACGATCCTAATCACTGGTGGTGGCTCAGGCATTGGCCGCCGGCTCGCCGAATCTTTCCAGGCCCTGGGAAACCAGGTTATTATCGCCGGCCGCCGCGCTCAGGCTCTTGACGAAACTACCGCCGCCAATCCCGGCATGAAATCCGTCATACTGGACGTTGAGGATGCAGCTGCTATTCGCGCCTTCGCAGAGCGCCTTACAAAGGACTATCCGGCCCTTAATGTCCTGTTCAACAATGCTGGCATCATGCGATCGGAAAACCTGCTGGCGCAGCCGGACGGCCTTGGAGACATGGAAGCGATGATTGCCACTAATCTGCTCGGTCCGGTCCGTCTGACCGCCGCTCTTTTACCGCACCTGCAAAAGCAACCGCAGGCGGCGATTATCAATGTCTCATCCGGCCTGGCATTCGTTCCTCTCGCCCTGACTCCGACTTATTCGGCCACGAAGGCGGCAATTCACTCCTACACTCAGGCCCTGCGCTTCCAGCTACAGAAAACGACAACGCAGGTGATTGAGTTGATTCCGCCCGCCGTTGCTACCGACCTCATGCCCGGCCAGGCTTCCAATCCGAACTCGATGCCGCTGGAGGACTTCATTGCAGAGAGCATGAATCTTTTGAAGACGCAGCCGAATGCCACGGAAATTTCTGTTGAAAGGGTTAAATTCCTCCGTTATGCAGCGGAGAGCGGCCATTACGATACTGCATTCAATACTATCAACCAGGTGGCGCATTAGGAATCAACCCTGCCAGTGCAATTTTTGCAATGAAGAAGTAACAAAAAGAGCCGACACATTTCTGTCCCGGCTCTTTTTGTTTAAAACTTTCTAATGATTAGCGAGCGGCGGTTGTCCGCACCGTTGGCTTGGCGGCTCTGGATCTGCCTTTGCGGCCACCGAAGAACCGGTTAAGTTCACCCTTTTCCCAGATTACCAGTAACATTGATGCGTTAAAGATGCTGGAATAAGTTCCGCTGATAATACCGATCAGGAGCGCAAGCACAAAGTTGCGGACGGTGGCTCCTCCGAACAGGTACAGGGCGGATAGGGTAAAGACTACCGTCAGCGAGGTGTTCAGCGACCGGACAAGGGTTTGGACCAGGCTGTGATTGACCAGATTATCGTAAGGCTCCCCTGGATTGCGAATCTGGTTCTCGCGGATGCGGTCGAAGACAACAATCGAATCGTGAACCGAGAAACCGATAACGGTTAGCAGGGCCGTGACGAAAAGGGCATCAATTTCCACCCCGAAGAAGTAACCCAGGATGGCGAAGACCCCCAGAACTACCAGTACGTCGTGAATCATTGCAAAAATAGCGCACAGACCGTAGCGCCAGGGCCGTTTAACTTTGCGGAAGGCATAGCCCAGGTAGGCCAGGATACCCAGCGAAGCCAGGATTACCGCCACAAACGAACGGGTCGTAACTTCACCGGCCACGGTCGGACCGGAAGTAGTGA
>JAYSYV010001372.1:0-3186 GCA_043727245.1 Chloroflexota bacterium
CCTGTGGTATTATGATACCGAAATTTGCGACTATCCGGGCGGGTACGTTGATGGGAAGATTTTTGATTTAGCCTTCATCCAGGATGTCGCAAAGAAAGGCAGCGAACCAGCCCGTTCGGCTTTTCAGGACGCATTCCTGGCCTACAATCACCTGCCTGAATTACCTGCTTTGCTCGAACAAATCCCGGTCTTCCAGGAGGAGGAACGCCAGGAAAAGATGGAACGCTTCTACAGCCAGGTCCAACTTTTACACTGGTTCGTGGGCGAAGCCGAAAAACGTGACAATTTGTATTTAATGCGACAGGCAGCTACAAATTTGGTCTTCTTTGGCGGCCGGCTTATCCTGGAATACAACCGGATACTTTTTCCTAACCATAAATGGTTTATGCACAAACTGCGGCAAGCTCCCGAAAAACCCGAAAACCTGCTAGAATTGGCCGACCAATTACTGGCAAATCCTACCAAAGAAATTGCCCTGGCCTTCCGCGATAGTATCAATAATTACCAGGATTGGGGAATAACCTACCTGGAAGCCCTGGTAACTTTTGTGGAAGATACCGAATGGACCTGGCGAGATGGGCGATCCCCTTTGGCGGACTGCTGACGGGAGGAGAGAAAAGTGGATTATATTGACCGGGAGTTCCCGATATTGGAGTTTGACGCGACCCAGGAAGCCATCCTGGAGCCATCCAAATTAATCAAACCGATAGATATACCGCAGCATGTGGTGGTCTGCTTCTTCCAGGATGTAATTTCCCGTCTAGTCCAGGAACACGAGGCCAGGGTCATAAAGAGCCTTAAAAGTGAATTTGGCACTCACCCGGTCTACGAGCTGGAAATGGAAGGCCACCGGTTGGCGCTAGTTCATCCGGGAGTGGGCGCTCCTATGGCAGCCGGTATTCTGGAAGAAGTAATTGCCCTGGGTGGCCGTAAATTCATTGCCTGCGGCGGCGCGGGCGTGCTGGACCGGGAAATCGCGGTCGGCCATGTGCTCGTGCCGGTTGTAGCGATCCGGGACGAAGGCACTTCCTATCATTATCTGCCACCTGGCCGCGAAGTGGAAGCTTCTACGGAGGCGGTAGAGGCCATTGAGAAAACCCTGCAAGCCCACGAAGTACCTTACAGCTTGATTAAGACCTGGACCACCGATGGAATCTACCGCGAAACCAGGGATAAAGTTAAGCGGCGCAAAGCCGAAGGCTGTCAGGCCGTGGAAATGGAAGCAGCCGCTTTTTTCGCCGTTGCTAAATTCCGCAAAGTAATTTTTGGCCAAATCCTCTATGGAGGTGACGATGTAAGCGGGGGTGATTGGGACCACCGGGCCTGGACGAGCCATACTATCCGGGATAAACTTTTCCTGGTAGCGGCCCAGGCTTGCCTTAGCCTTTGAGCTTTTGGAAATCTGACTTTTTGTTAAGGGAGTATTAAAGTATGCCAACTACACCCGCAAGCTGGGAAACCAGCCTCAACCTGACTCACAGCTATTTGGAAACCAACGGCATTACCCTCCATGTAGTCGAAGCCGGTCCGGCTGACGGCCCACTGGTCATTTTGTTACACGGTTTTCCAGAAGCCTGGTATGGCTGGCGCTATCAGATTGGGCCGCTGGCCGAGGCAGGTTGGCACGTCCTCGTGCCGGACCAGCGCGGCTACAATCTCAGCGACAAACCCAAAGGTGTAAAATCATACCGGTTGAGCCTCTTAGCCGGGGATATTGTCGGGCTGATTGACCGGATGGGCCAGGGAAAAGCAGTTATAATCGGCCATGATTGGGGCGCAGCTGTGGGCTGGTATCTGGCTACCTGTTACCCGGAGCGGGTAGAAAAATACGTAGCGCTTAATGTACCCCATCCTTCTATCATGACAAGCATGCTGCGGAAGCATCCTCGCCAACTTCTCAAAAGCTGGTACATCTTCTTTTTCCAACTGCCCTGGCTGCCTGAAAGAATCATTCAGGGGCTAGGCTCCACTGACAGGACCATGCCGCTCCGCCAGAGCAGCCGTCCAGGCACTTTTTCAGCCGCCAATTTAGCATACTACCGCCAATCCTGGAAAATAGCGGGAGCCATGACCGGGATGATAAACTGGTATCGGGCAACCCTGCGTTATCCGCAAGAATTACTTCACAATCCGAAAGTTACAGTGCCGGTTTTGATTATCTGGGGTCGGAAAGACAAATTCCTTTTGCCCGAAGGAGCCGAGGCTAGCCTTAAAATCTGCGACAATGGTCAACTGGTATTTGTGCCGGAAGCTTCTCACTGGGTTCAGCACGAGGAACCGGAAAAAGTTAATAATTTGATAGCCGAATTTATTAAATAAAAGCTTATTAGCTAAACCTGCATACTGTTGCCCTGGTTTGTCCTACTAAAGAGTTACCCAAAAGAATTAGGCCCGAACATCTTCTGCCATCTCAGGAGGCACAGGACTTGCAAAACCAACCTTGTTTCTTTCTATTTTGAAATGAAGCAGGCGGATTTTGGCAAGCACCCAATCAATAACTTTAAGCGGCGCTGCCCAGGCTACCGAACTGGCCGAAGGATCAATTTTCTTCGTGGGTACGGCCACAGTTATATTGCATTATGCGGGCTTTACGATTTTAACCGACCCAAACTTTCTACACTCCGGGGAAAAGGTTCCGCTTGGCTACGGCATGCATTCCACCAGTATCACCGATCCGGCCATTAACATAGAAGAACTTCCACCGCTGGACCTGGTTGTTCTGTCGCACTATCATGGTGACCACTTCGACCCGCTGGTAGAAGAAAAGTTAGATAAAAACAAGCTGATTGTAACCAACGCCGCTGCTGTAAAAGCCCTGAGTGCCAAAGGCTTCAAGCAAACAAGGTCAATCGAAACCTGGGAAACTTTCACGGCTATTAAATCCAATTCAAAGTTAAAAATTACTGCCATGCCCGGCAGACACGGGCCGGGACTTTTAACCCTGGCTTTGCCGCCAGTAATGGGCAGTATGCTTGAATTTGGGGTAGCCGATAAAACCTTGCTCAGATTATATATTACCGGCGATACTTTGCTGTACGATGATTTGCGAGAAATTCCCAGACGTTACCCTGACATAGATTTCGCCCTGATACACCTGGGAGGAACCCGCATCCTGGGCCTGATGCTGACAATGGATGGTCGGCAGGGTGTCGAGATTGTAAAGATTATCCAACCCCGGACCGCAAT
>JAYSYV010001373.1:0-3181 GCA_043727245.1 Chloroflexota bacterium
GGTAACTGAGTCTAGTTTACCGTAAGAAGCTACCAACCCATTAACAACTGATTGCTCAAGACGATATTGTTCAAAGCTTGGCCGCTGAGAGGGATCGAGCCGTTCATAGGCGCTACCAAAACGCCGGAAGTCAAGATCATCATAATATGCCTCTATAACCGCAACCGGGTCTGGAGCTTGCCGGCTTAACCAGTAAACTGAACCGGCTATTCCGGCCATAACTATACCAGTTAAAAGGAAAGTTCGGAGTCGCTGTTTAACTTGTGGTGCCGGGGCAAGCTGTTTTAGCCTCAGTCTCCACCTGTGCCAGGGCTGCCATGGCCGACTCGCTATGCCGGTTTCCCCTGGAAGATAAGACCACTTCTCCAGACGGGCGCCAATTGCCCGCCAGCTAAAGGCTACCAGGCGACCTGCTGGAGGATAGGGGAAGCGGCGGATTATTCCTGGCAAGCCCAGGAAACCAAGCAAGCTTAATAATAAGGGCCCCCACATAAAAGCTGTTAAAGCTAATAAGCCGCCGCCGATAGAGGCCATTGGCAATATTCCCCACATTAACCGCTGGTACACCGGGATATCTTTGCGAGGAAGAACTTCCGGCAACGGAGGAATATCCTCTCGTTCCCAGACCATTATGCCATTTTCCAGCCTTTGAAGCCGTTGCCAACCTGAAAACTCCAGCAAGGGATCGTAGAATTGGTCGTTAGAGAAAACAAATTTCAAATTATACTTCTCTGGCACACCCAGAAACTGTTGTAAGGATCCAATACCTTCTATTCCCCTGAATTTTGCACCTTCCAACCGTTCAATAGAAGTGCTGGTCAACTCTGGTAAACGCCTGGCAGAGTGATAATTACCATCAACGGTCGTAGCGGTAGTTTGAGCTGAAAGCCAGGCCATTTGATCCCCGAAACCAAGCGGCAAATACCGCCAACGCCAGTGTTCATCTTTTTGCAAGAAATCAACAATTGGTTGCATTTCAATTGAAGCGGGTTGAAAGCGGCGGAATTGAGTGAAGTTAACCGTGAAAATAGAAAAACCCAGGAAAGCCAGCACCAGTATTGCTTGGACTCCTCGCCAGATAAAGTTTCCAAACTGGTTACGCAAGTACCTTGCTAAACCACCATGCCGCAGACTGACTACATACTCGCCTAAAAGGGGCAGTACAGTAATAGTGGCCCAAAAAGTAAAGCGATCCAGGGTTAAAATATCATAGGCCCCGGCCAAAATTAATTTCGGTAGAGGAGTAGTCCCGCCGGTGCCTAAAAGGAAAAGCAACCCTAAGGACAAGGTCATTGGCCAGGCGCGGGTTGTGATGCCCTTGTAAAAAGCGTAGGGAAGGGCGACTACAGCTACCCCATAAGGCACCAGCCAGAAAACGATACCAGCATTGATATTTGTTATATAAGAATCACGCGAGGCATGGGGAATCGGAACCTGGCTTATAGGATCGGATTTACTCCAAAGCCAGTAAGGAAGAACCACGAGGACTAGAGCACCAACCATCCCTACTCCATAAATCCCGGCCCGGAAGGTAACCGGAACAATTCGGCGGAACCGCCGGACCAATAACGGTCTTAAATTGTGCCGGCCAATTTTCACGGGGTGTCCTGGTGGCTCATCTGGCAAGGGTTGGCGAAACTTTTCCACAATAACCCCAGCAATCACCGGGCCCACGAAAAAAATTGCCCCGAATAAAGTTGTAACATGATGTCCTGCGGTGGTAGCGGCGTTTAAAAGCCAGGCGGCAGCCAGCATTTTCCAGTCACCCTCCACTAACCAGCGGTGCAGATAAGGCAGCGCGTTGAGCAGGAATCCTAACGAGAAAGTTGTTGGTAGCTGCCCAAAAACGTGGATCGTTTCCCCGATGCTTGAAGAAAATACAGTAAGCAAAGCAGCATAACCTGCTGCTTCCTCACTGACCCAAATTTTAGAGAACCGGTATACTCCTAAAACTACCATTAACACAGCAAACATTTGAACGATAATAAAGCCATTTAGAAGACCAACCAGGTATGAAAGGATGGCAATAGATTGTTGGGAACCCGGAGGATAACTCGTCAAGGTAAAGCCGGTGTACCAACGGTACTCCCATGGATCGAACCAGGCCCGGACGTAGTGATCAGCAAAGAAGATATGGATGTAAGCATCGTAAGTGTGCTTGAAAGTACCGGAGAGAAGAAGCCCTCCGTGGAAGACGATGGTCAGGGCTAGGGCTATTAACAGGTGGGGGTTAAGCCTTCCCGGTCTTAATACCATAAAAATCTAAAATAACCTCTAAAAATCTAAAATTTGTCAGGCTTGCTTGAAAGTTGTTTATGTTCTTTCCGGGTAGTTAGCAGAGCTTCTGGCTATTATACAATAATTTTCCAATGTTCTTTAAAAGCCCTGGTTAAGAAAGCTTCTTGTAAAGTTAAAAAGGGAGTTTAATTAAATTCTTCAACGAGAAACAATTTGGTGAAACCTGTGATTTACCCACAATAGATGAAGGTGTTTAAAGTTGAGAAGTAGGCAATTGGTATTCCTAGAAGTAAATAGAGTAACTGAATTATGAAATAACAGCAAATCGGAAATTCTATGCATCATCTACCTGTTATGATAAAATTACCAACAGAAAAATGCTTGCAAAGGCTCGTACTATTGTTAATCAATTCTTAACTAAACATATATTCTTTCTCTTGAGTTAAATATTATTTATTAGTGTTTTTCCAATACAATAGAGTAACTGGTTTGTTAGCACCTAATTATCGAGCGATTGAATTCAGTTACAATTGGAGGGGTATTAATTTGGGTTACGAAGATTATGAGAAGTGGAAAAGCAAGGCAATTCAGGAAGAACCTTACGTAACAATTGTAATTCCTGCCTATAATGAAGAGGTGCGGATTGTTCCAACAATTGGAGCAATCGCTTCTTACGTGTCTGGTTTGGGTTTCCCCTGGGAACTAATTGTCTCTGATGATGGCTCAAAAGACAAGACTACGAAATTAATCCAGGAGCTGCATTTTGCAAATCTGCGCCTGATTAAGGCTCCGAAAAATATGGGTAAGGGCAGTGCAGTTCGCCGGGGAATGCTGGCTGCGCGTGGCAAATATATACTTTTTGCCGACGCTGATAATTCTACTCCAATTGAGGAAATAGAAAAAGTTCTGCATAAACTGGATCAGGAAGGCTATGATATAGCAG
>JAYSYV010001374.1:0-3180 GCA_043727245.1 Chloroflexota bacterium
CCCGACCGTTGCAGGGGATGAAGATGCGGAACAGAAAGTGGGTGGTTATTGGGATAAATATTATAACCAGTGGGGGACGGCGAATGACCTGAACCGGGCAGAGTGCTCACATCCACTTGTTCAGGAACATCATCAAAAGCTGGTTAGAAACGGTCTTAGCCTGGTGGAATGGGTGATTCAAAAATACCTTGGAGACCGGGAACCCATTAAATATGCGCTGGGAGTGGGGGTGGGAGGAGCTAGTTTCGAGCTGGAACTTCTTCATACAAACCAGGTTACCTATTTTGATTTATATGATACCAGCCAGGTATCGGGCCAGGCGGTCCTTAAGCAAGCAGCGGCTTTAGGTTTAGCGGGAAGAGTAAAGTTTCACCTGGCCGACATCAATGAAGTTGAGCTGCCCGCCAATCACTATAGCCTGGTTACTTTTATCAGCTCGCTCCATCACGTAGAAAAGCTGGAGCCGGTATTACAGTCGGTCAGGGATTCGCTGTGTCCGGGCGGGATTTTATTCGCAAATGAGTATGTTGGCCCCGACCGGTTTGACTTTCCCGCCGAAGATACCGACCTGGCCCACCGTCTCTATCGTTCGCTTGATAAAGCTTTTAAGTGTCCCTGGCCTGAATTACCCCAACCTGACCCGGTTGCAGTAGCCTTAGCCGACCCAACCGAGGCTGTCCATTCCGGTCAAATCCTGGAAGTTTTGTCCAGGCAATTCTCCAGGGTAGATTTTACTCCGTTACCGAACTGCCTGGTGCCGGTAATCTGGTACGGGTTGAACCATGACGCCCTTTTTGAAACTATTGAGGGGCTGGAACTGGTTAAAACCCTTCTGGAAACTGACCTGGCTCTGGTGAGTTCACGGCGGCTGCCGCCTTATTTCGGCTACATTGGAGCTTTTAAATAGTATTAAATTAGCATTAAGCTTCATCCTCCGGTTGTAAGAAGCTTAAACTCCTGAAGGCCCAGGGCTACACACCGTGAGTCAGTACTGGCTTTATCAACTTCACGCGGTACAGTGCAACCTTCCTGAACATGAAACTCCATTAGGTTATCGCCTTTATTTAAATTAAGCGGGCCAACCCGCACAGTCTGGGTTTGCCAGGATTGCGGCAGCGTAACCACTTTTACCAGTTGGCCGTTTATCCGTATTTCCAGGCTCAGCGGTTTGAAAAAAGGTGTCGCCTTAAATTGCAGGTAGGGTTGGACACCTGTTCCAACTATCAGATTCAGCCGGGCATCCTGGACCACCCGGCGTTCAGGGAGTTCATCTCGAATGCTAAGGCCACTGATCCAGCCGGTGGTTAGTTTAAACTGGTAGGTCGGGACCGCCGCCCGGATAACAGTTTCTACCTGCCAGGCGGCTACCCGGTCAGTGGGGTTGGTTAAATCTCTTGCATCGAGACTGTCAAAAATCGGCGGGCCTAGCCGGTCTATCAGGTACTGCCGTATCCATTTGGCCTGGACCGCACCAAGCAGACTGCCGTCCAGTAGCACATACCGGATATTATTTTCCTGGAGACCCGTCTTTAAGTCTGTTGTGCCGGGGAAAATATCGCTCCCGTTTGCCAGAGGAGTGTTTATGAGCGCAGGGTCGAGCAGAGGCCCACTACCGGGTAAATTCCAGACCGAATTATACATGCTGTTGCTGATGCGGGGCGGATTACCTGTCACTACCGGACGACCGTGGGCCAGTTGATAACGCATAACGCGGCTGGTAGGAGGAAAAGCCGGCAGGTTTAAAACCAGGCCCGGTTCGGGATCAGCCAACATCTGGCTTACTATTGGCGGTAAGGGTGAGACCGGCACAGTTTTAAGAGGGAATTCCCATAGAATATTTTGATACAGGGAAAAACCAAGCAAGAGAAGCAGCAAAGCGAAAGGCAAGCTCCTTGCGGTCTGTCTCCCCAGGTTGTTGAACGGTGAGGGTAGCCGTGACAAAGCCAGGTTAAAAATAGAATTGAGGCTGAATCCGGCTAACACCGCACAGCTTAGCATTGGCAGCACGGCCAACCGGGCTGGTGCTCTGAAGTAGCCTAAGGGCGACCAGCCGTAAAGTAAATTATAAAAGGGGACTTCTCTAATAACCTGTCCGGCAATATAAAGCTTTGGGCCAAAAGAAAGTAATAGTCCGGTCAGGGCCAGTACAATCCAGAATCCACAAATGCGGTTGCGATTTTCCGGGAAGAACCAGGCAGCCACGGCCAGGCTGAATAAGACGAGGCCCAGATAGGTAATCTTTTCTACATCGAAAGGTTGTTTATAATAAACAGGTTGGGATGCACCCAGTGTGTTCGGTGAGCTGAATGGCAAAAAGTAACCTAATAAATCAGCCGATAAATCTTCCGTGGAGTTGGCAGCGGTGGCCTGGTTGGTGGTTTGCAAATCCGGGTCACCTGGTAAGAAGGCCAGCCCAACCGGTAAAAGTAATAATAGAGCTACTACCAGGCTCAGTAGGGACAGGCGTAGGTGTCGGCCTCGCCTGAACCAGTTGAAATTTACAAGTAGTTGGCCGGTTAAAAAAACCAATACGAAAGGTAGCACAAAATAGACCCCATAGTATGCATCACTCCACGCGACAAGTGCCATACCGGCTCCGGCCCATATAGCATTTAATCGACTCGGTCTTTGAAAGAAAACAAATAGACGACAGGCGCAAAAAGGTAACCATTGCAAGGTCGCCAATCCCAGATGACCGGAAGCTCGGAAGAAATGATAGGACGAAAAAGAAAAGAAAAAACCAGCCGCGAAAGCTGCCAACCGGCTGGGTACAAACTCACTGGCTAGCAGGTAAGTGGTAAAACCGCTCAGGACAAAGCCCAACAAAATCAGTAGATTATACGTCCCCAGTGGACTGGTTATCGTTTGCAGGAAAAATCCGGCCAGGGCATTAAAATAGCTCATTACATAGACCTGCACCCCTGGCAGTAATCCGTAAAGAAAATCACTGTAGGCCGGATTCTGGCCGTGTAGCAGGGCCTGGCGGAACCACCACAAGTTCCATATATTCTGATAGTGGTCGCCTTCCGCAAAAGGACCGGGCAAGCGGTTTTCGAGATTAAAGATAAGCGGGTATGTAATAACGAGCGTTAGCACCAGATATACCCCAAAAGCAGCTAGACGATGATGGCGGCTCAACCATGTCTGGATATACCTGGCCCTGGACCATGTAGACCTGAC
>JAYSYV010001375.1:0-3172 GCA_043727245.1 Chloroflexota bacterium
GCTTTCTCCATCCGATGCTATACATTACATTATCGCATTATGCAGCGATAAGAGCCACCGCTAAATAGCTGATTTATCTCCGGCCTCCTTCCAATTTTAATCAATTCTGTTAAATCGCTTGTAAAAACTATTGACATATCGAGAATAGGTGTTAGAATAATACTACCAGAATGAAAATATCCCAATGTGGGGGTTTCTGGGAACAATAATAAAAAGGGTGACTAAAAATGGCAGGCGCAAAGCCTCTTGACCAGGAACAAGTTCTGAATGTACGAGACTTTATAATGTTCCTGGGTGAGAAGTTTAAAAATAGTACCGAAGATTTTGAAGATTTCAGTAAGTGTTCTATTCAAGAAATAACCGTCTTAAAAATTCTGTCTTTCCGGGGTTCGACCGTGGTCAAAGACATCGCTTGCCGATTAAGCGGCGTTAGCATGAGTAGCCTCACCAGGGTACTCGACCATTTGGAAGAAAATGGTTATATAGAACGAAAATTAAATAAGGAAGACCGCCGTAGCTTCGTAATTGAGTTATCGGGGCAAGGCCGCAAATTGGCCGAAGCTTACCAGCATAAATTTGAGGAAATGGCCCAGGCTACTCTGGAAGCCCTGACCCCAGCCGAAAGATTAATTCTGGTAGAGCTTTATACCAAAGTACGGTCCAAATTAGGTGATAAAGATATTTGTCTTTCCACTGCGCCCACAAACTCGTTTGAAACCGAGGAAGTGCTGAGGGTTTAAGAATTTTTTTTAATTAAAATTTAGTACCATATTGGTAATATATACATTTAACAATTATTTTAGAACGGTTACATTATAAGGGAGGTTTTTATGAAAAAATTAGAAGAAGTATTTGAGATGGTAGAGAAAATTGCCGCTAACAGGCCGCGTCACAGCAGCAACACTTTTCTGCCACGTCAAGTCCCGGAACTAGCGGTCCTTACTCTACTGGAAACCAACTCTCTTTCCGGCAACGTAGTTATCCGGCGATTGACCCCGATTAATCGCTACGCTGAAGCTTATGGTGTCAGTTATAAGTTGCTGCACGACCTGGAAGGAAGCGGAGTTCTGGAAACCGGTCTGGATAAACTTACTCGCCGCCGCACCTATCACCTGACCGACAAAGGCCAGACGCGTTTGCAGGAGTTGAGGACTATTTATGCCCTGGCCTCTGAAAAAGATTGGCAGACCGATTTCAACTTCAACCTGATAAATCTGCTCAATCCGCAACCGGCTTTTAACCGACAAGTCGCCTAAAACTCAAAACCAAAACCGCTCGTAAGCTCAAGATTTTGAACTTACGAGCGGTTTTGGTTTCATACCTATACTTTGGAACTGGCCTGAGTACTTCTCTCCTTTGAGGAAGCCATTTCGATTTTCAGGACATCAGGCGAGTTTGCATGCACCTGTATTGCCGACCGGTTAGACCAGCAGTAGTAGCGGAGTTTGCAGAAGTCGTTTTAACTCTTGCAAGAACTGAGCGCCAACCGCACCATCGGTGGCCCGGTGATCAACCGAAAGCGTCACCTTCATGGCCTGGATGACCCCAAACTCAGTGCTATCCGTATCGCCTCCACTCTTGACCACCACCTTCGGAAACGTTGAACCGACCGCCAGGATAGCGACCTGGGGCTGATTTATGACCGCCGTGAAGCTGTCTATATCGTACATGCCCATATTCGAGATGGTGAAAGTCCCACCCTGAAACTCGTCCAGGGCCAGGCGGCCTTTGCGAGCCTTATCCACCAAAACTTTCGTTTCGGTGGCAATCTGGCCCAGCGCTTTCTGGTCGGCATCGCGCACGACCGGGGTAATCAGGCCATCTTCAAGGGATACCGCAAAAGCCACATGGACCTGCTTGTACAGCCGAACTTTGTTGTTCTCAAAGCTAGCGTTAAGCGCGGGTACTTTCCTGAGAGCTTTAGCCACCGCCTTGACAATCAAGTCGTTGACCGAGGCTTTCGGGCCACCCTCTTTCTCAAGCGCCGCGTTGATGGTCTGCCGCCATTTGAGGGCTTCGGTCATATCAATCTCGCTAGTGAGATAGATATGCGGAACCTGCTGCTTGGACTCGGTCATGCGGCGAGCCACCACCTGGCGCATGCGGCTAAGGTCTTTTTCCTCGTACTCGGCGGTCAAAACAGCCGGAGCGGCTTGAACCGGGGCAGGTTGAGGGGCAGCCTGGGGAGCCGGGGCTTCGGCGGGCATAGCAGAACCGCCATAGGCCGGGACCGGAGTAGGCGATGCCGGAGCCTGGCTGGCAGCAGGTTGGGCGGCTGCGCCACCACCGGCTTTGGCCGCTTCGACATCATCCGAAAGGATGCGGCCACCTGGCCCGGAGCCTTTGATAGAAGCCAGGTTCAAACCGTATTCTTCGGCTTTCTTACGGGCCATCGGGGAAGATTTCACCCGTTCGCCGTCGGCTGGCTGGGAGGCCGGTGTCGGTGCGACTGAACCCTGCGCTGGCTGAGTGGTCTGGATAGCGGGGGGCGGAGTAGCGGCCCCGCCACCGGGCAGTGTACCTTCCGGTCCGGCCTGTGTAGCCCCGTCCACCGGAGTGACAGGAGTTTCTTTAGGGGCAGACTCAGCGGCTTTGGGAGCGCTCTTGCCGTTGCCGATAATGGCAATGACCGTCCCAATCGCCACAGTCTGACCAGCCGGGACGACAATTTTTTCCAGAATACCGGCATCATAAGACTCCTGGCTCATGGTAGCCTTATCCGTTTCGATTTCTAGCAGCACGTCGCCTTTTTCAATCTTGTCACCCTCTTTTTTGAGCCATTCGGCGATATGGCCCTCGGTCATGGTATCGCTCAAGCGAGGCATTGTTACTTCGGCCATAGCTCTATCGTTCCTTTCTTAGTAACCGGCTTACCGGCGTTTGCCCTTCAAAACCCTGTGAATGGCTTCAATCAGGTGATCCGCGCTAGCCAGGGCGGCTACTTCCAGAGGCTTGGAGTAAGGCAGCGGCACTTCCAGGCTGCCCACCCGCAGGACAGGCGCGTCCAGATAATCGAAAGCATCTTCCTGGATAGTCGCGGCCAGTTCGGCCCCAATACCGTAAGAACGCCAGTCCTCTTCCAGAATTACCGCCCGGTTGGTCTTTTTAACCGAGTTGATAATGGTTTCGCGGTCCAGCGGGCGTAAGGAGCGCAGGTCTATTACCTCGCAAC
>JAYSYV010001376.1:0-3165 GCA_043727245.1 Chloroflexota bacterium
GATGGACGTGACAAGGGTTGGCTTGTTGCCAGTCTTTTAAATCTCAACAATGGCAAGATTAGTTCACAAGGTGATTGATTCGTGCTGAGTTATGGGCTACAAAAAGAGGACATAGTTAATATACAAATATTAGAGGCTTTAGTTATCCTGTTTAATGAGGAAGCCTTGAAATCCTTTTCATAAATTTAACATAGAAAATATCTTAGACTCAATGAGTCTACAATATAGACTCAATGAGTCTATGGCGAGGTAAACTTGAAAGAATTGAACTAAAGTTCCGCAAAGGAGTTACCCTAAAGGGTATTAACTACTGAAAAGGGCAGATATAATCTCCTCAATAAGGGTCAGGGAGGATGCAGGGGCAGTTTAAGGAGGTTAGGCAAGTGACTCATATGTTTTAAGCCTGACTCTACGATCTGTAAGACCAAAGCTACTTAAAACTTTGAAGATACTCAGCCCTGACTATTTTCCCTGATAATCGTTTAACGCTATTGACAAGGGTAGACCCCTCCATTACAATTTCTTTACCTGTACAATTCCTTTATTACTCGGAAGTTTAAAATTAAAGCAACATATTGCGGGCGAATCAAAGCCTGGCGCATCAGGTTAATTCTTAGCATATAACAGGCACAAAGTTTGATGAAAAACGCCGAAAACAGCCAGCTCAGACAGGGGAAATTAAAAAGCAAGACCCTGACCAGGGCACTCGACATTATTGACGTGTTCGACTACGACAACCGGGAGTTGACCGCCCAGGAACTGGCGTTGCGTACCGGGATCCCGTTGAGTACCCTTTACCGGCTGATTAAAGACCTGGAAACCAGGGGCTACCTCAACTATAATTCGCACCTGGCGACTTACGGCCTGGGGATGCGCTTTTTCGAGTTAGGTTGCGTGGTTTCCCAGCAAATCGAGTTGCCCGAAGTCTGCGGGCCGGTCATGCGTCAGCTTAATGAACAAATTAACGCCACCGTCATGCTTACAGCGGTCTACCGCAACGAGGTGATTTGCCTGGAAGTTATCCAGAGCAAGAACATTTTGCGGCTGGCGATGGATCGCGGTTCGCGGCTGCCGTTTTATGCCGGGGCCGGTAGCAAAATCCTCATGGCCTTTTTGCCCCCAAACCAGCTCGACCATTTGCTGGAAATCCAGCCGATTGTCGCTTTTACCAGCCATACTCTGACCAATCCGGCTGCTTTCAAGGAACACCTGGCCGAAATCAGGGAGCAGGGTTACGCCCTTAGCGACCAGGAGATGAACACCGGAGCGGTTGGCCTGGCTGCTCCGGTCTACAACGCCCAGCGTGAGGTCGTGGCCGGTTTGACCCTGGCCGGGCCGAGCAGTGTACTTGAACGCGAGCGTTTCCCGGAATTTATAAGGGCCGTTATCCAGGCTGCCGCCGATTGCAGCACCCGCCTGGGCTATCACCCACCGGCAGTCCGGTCTGTGCCGGGCCGGGAGCGCGACCGCCGGAAAATACTGGCCCTGAAATAGAAAGAACACTTATGTTTCCCCAGGACCGTTATACTCCTCATGGCTACCTCGATAATCCGGCTCACGGCTGGAAAATCGGTCCGGGCGGCGTTTTGCGTTCCAGGCCCGGTGTGGGCATGGGCTGGCATTTCCCCAGTTTTCCGCACGGCTATAATCACACCTGGCACTACGCCACTCATCTGCAACTGGGCTTTAATTTGCCCGGCACAGGCTGGCTGCTGGAAACAGCCGATTTCGACCGCCAGCATATTGACCTTTACTCCGACTATCATTCTAAAAACTGGCTGAGTTTTGTCTTTGAAACTGACCTGGGGCTGAAAGCGAGGGCTATCTTTTTCCTGGCCGAAGCCTTTAGCGATGATGGCGATGCCCTGGGCTGCCTGGTTCAGCTTAAAAACAACGGCCAGCAGCCTCAAACAGGCAGTTTGCTGACGGCCCTGGACTACGAACGAAACCTGGGGCAGGGGCTGGAGTGGACCAGCGGCCTATACGCCCGTCAGAATGAAACCGGCGTAAGTGTGGCCGGGTTTCAGGAAGGCACGGCTTTTCACCTTCGTTCGACCGCATTCCCGGCCCAGACCTGGCTGGATGCCGCCAGCTTTACCGAACTGGCCGGGACACTGGAAGATAAGAATCCTCGCCGTTTTTCGGGAGTTCCCAGGTTTACATCGCTGGATAGAGTTTATAAGGAAGTCGATAATGTTGCCCGTAAAATAGCGGCCCAGCAATATAACTTTGAACTCGAACCGGGGGCCGTAAAAACCTTCATGCTGGTCATGACCAGGGACGTAAGCGAGTTCAGGGCCATCCGGCGGGCTTTTCGTTTGCTGGAAGATGATGGCAGCCCGCTTTACCAGGTTATGGCCCAGGGCCGGCAGTCAGATGACGCTTTCTGGGAAGGAGCGCCCCGGTTGTCCGGCGATTGGCCGGAACATGTCCGTCGCGGGCTGGTCTACGACCTGGAAACTCTGCGTATGATGGTGCGCGACCCGGCGGGCATTTACAAACATAGCTGGGATGCCATGCAAATCCAGGTTCCGCGCACCGTCCTGGCCGAAGCCGCCCTGGATATGCTCATTTTAAGCTATGCCGACCCGACCGCCGCCAAAGAAGTCTTGCTCGGCACTTTCGCCGATGCCCCCGAACCGAACGTGCCGTGCAGCCGGGAAGATGGCTCCTACAACATGGTGGCGGTAGATGGCAGCCCCTGCGGCACGGCTCCCGAATGGTGTTTTCCTTTCCACTGTATCGAACTGGTCTACCGGCGGACGATGGATAAAGCCTGGCTGGCCGAGCTTTTCCCTTACCTGGAAGCTTATATTCGCTTCTGGCAAAGCGAGCGGACCGATAAACAGGGTCGGCCTTTCTATAAATGTAGCTGGGAGGCCGGGCAGGATAATTCGGCCCGTTTCGCTATAACCGACGACCCCAGCGGCGGTGGGGCGCTGGGCGAACATCTCTGGCCGGTTGATTTACAGGCGGCCATGACCCAAAGTTGTTGGCTGCTGGCTTCCTGGGCGGCGGAACTGGGGCTAGCCGAGTCAAAGATTGGGTATTGGAACGAGCTGGCGGCCCGGCATTTCGATTTGATGCAGGAGATGTGGCGGCCCGATTTCAACTGGTTCCACGATTTCGACCGGCGCACCGGCTTTACAGGGGTGCTGGATACCA
>JAYSYV010001377.1:0-3161 GCA_043727245.1 Chloroflexota bacterium
GTGAAAGTGCAGCTTTCTCCTAATTCGGCTATCCCGCTGCTCGTTGCCGGAACCTTCTTTATGGAAAACCTGGATAGCACCGTGGTCGTAACCGCGCTGCCCCAGATGACCGCTTCTTTTAGAGTGGCCCCGGTCAGCGTCAACATTGGTATCTCAGCCTATATCCTCACTCTGGCAGTGCTGATACCGGTCAGTGGCTGGATAGCCGACAGGCTGGGGGCGCGACTGGTCTATAGTACTGCAATTACCATCTTTACGGTAGGCTCCATTCTTATTGGCCTGAGTCAGAATTTAACCTGGTTTATCCTGGCCGAGATTTTGCAAGGGGTCGGCGGGGCCATGATGGTTCCCGTGGGTCGCCTGGTAGTACTTAGAACAACCAAAAAGGCCGACCTGATGCGGGCTATCGCTACCATTACCTGGCCGGGCCTGGTTGCGCCGATTCTCGGACCACCGGTAGGCGGTTTTATAACCACCTACTTTTCCTGGCATTGGATATTCTTCCTCAACGTACCCCTGGGCTTAATTGCCTTTTTCTTTGTTCTGAAACTCATTCCAGGAGGTCATAGCGATAGCCGCAAGCCCTTTGACTTGCTCGGTTTCGCCCTGACTGGGTTGGCCTGTTTCGCCCTCATGTTTTCGCTTGACCTGGTAAGCCGGGGTGATTTCGCCTGGACTTCGATTGGGCCGTGGTTCGCCGGGGCGATTGTGCTGGCTAGTTTCGCTATCTGGCACGCCAAACACTCTCCACATCCCATGCTTGAACTCTGGGCTTTAAGGCTGCGGAGCTATTCGGTCACAATTTATGGCGGTTCGCTTTTCCGGCTCTGCATCGGCTCTTTGCCGTTTTTGCTACCGCTGCTATTTCAGCTTGGCTTCGGCTACAACCCTTTCGAGTCAGGGTTTTTAGTGCTGGCAGTATTTGCCGGAAACCTGGCTATGAAGCCCTTTACTACGCCAATTCTGCGCCGCTTTAGCTTCAAGAGTATCCTCCTGGTAAACGGCCTACTTAATGGGTTCGCTATTGTGGGTTGCGCTTTTCTGGAGCCGGGTACGCCGGTATTCATAACTGCCGTCTTACTTTTTGTCAGTGGCCTGACCCGTTCGATGCAGTTCACGGCCCTGAATACGCTGGCTTTCTCGGAAGTGCCAGGAAACAGGATAAGCGGGGCTAATAGCTTGAGCAGCATAGTCCAGCAGATGAGCCTGGGCATGTGGATAGTTTTCGGGGGAGCTTTTCTCCGAATCGGTGAGATGGTTCATGGCGACCCGGAAGGCACTATTTCGGTAGCAGCCTTTCACCTGACCTTTTTCGCTATTGGCCTGATTTCGTTTCTTGGTCTGATTGATGTCTTAAAGCTAAAATCCGATACCGGGGATGCCGTTCGTATTCGCCAGACCAAACCTGCCAAATCCTTAATATAATAATCCCAAACACAAATATTACCCTGAAACTAAACTTCATTCGGACTTTATTACATTGTGCAAAATTTAACAAATACCACCTGGGAGGACCAGATGCAAAAAGAACAAAAATTTGGCTGAATTATTAGGCTAATTGATGGCGTAGTTCATGGCCTTTAATATAGAACACGCCCTGCACTACGGCGGAGAATTATCGCACGCTTTGAAAGCGTATGGCCTGACCGCGCCTGATATGTAACCTGCCATATAGAATATAACTAAACCATGATTACAGCACGAATCTTGCTGTACATTAGTGAGCATTCATAGCGCCTACCACTGAACTTAAAGTAAAGGGGGTAATTACAGCTCCGGCATTGGTAGCCGACTGGCCCAAAATGCCCTGTAAATAAAGAGGCAGCTAAATTATCAGACCAAATAGGACCATCATCTGCAACAGCGACAGAACGGAAGAAAGGGCGATACCACGGTTTAAAAAGAGACCTAACGGCAGGATTGGCTCAGGAACCAGGCGTTTAACCAGAATAAATAGCAGGTAAAGTAACCCGGCCCCAATCAAAATGCTTAATACCTCAACCGAGTTCCAGGCGAAAGTCTGGTTGCTTCCCGGTCAGGCCCAACAGCAAGCAGGTTGTCGCAGCCGAAACCAGGATAGTTGTGGTGGCTACAATAGCCATCCGACTAAGCCAGAACTAAGCTGCACGCTCATACCGGTGATGTAATCCTCCCATTATTGGAAAACTTATTACCTTTCCCTCTGAGTTTGATCTATTTTGTTTTGGTTCTGGCACAGCCTGTCCGATTCCCTGGTGAGGTCTATCCTTATTGAAATACTCAACGTAGGCTTTTAGTATTCTGCCTAACTGTCGCTTATTAACAATTAGAAGATGATCCAATGCCTCTCGGGGCACACTACCGAGAAACCTTTCGCAGATTGAATTTGCTTTGGGTGCTGCTATCGGTGTTTTTAATATCTTGATCGAAGTATCATCCGCTACTTTCTGGAACTTAGCTCCGAATTTAGTATCGTTATCCCTTATTAGATACTTTGGCCCTGCTCCAAAGGCAGTGGCTTCCCGCAATTGTTGGGCAGTCCACTCGTCAGTTGGATGGCGGGTCACCCCGAAATGAACTATCCGGCGCGTGCCAAGTTCCACCAGGAAAAATGCGTATAGCTGTCCAAAGAAGAGGTCAACTACTGGCAGAAAAGCACAGGCCCAGATATCCTTGGAATGATTGTTCAGAAAGGTTGCCCAACTCTGGCCGGGTGAGGGTAACATTCGAGCCTGCCGCATATACTTTTGGATGGTTCTCTTAGCCTCTTTGATACCTAATTTGAGTAATTCACCCTGTATTCTCTCGGCTCCCCAAAGCCGGTTCTCAATCGCCATTTGCTTGATTAGAGCTATTGTTTCTTCAGCAATTTTAGGTTTAGCACCTTTTGGTTTGGATTTGAGTTTCCAGAAGAGACGAAAGCCCTGCCGGTGCCATCGGGTTAAAGTATCGGGCTTCACAATAAGCAAAGCTTACCGCCAGGAAGAAAGCCAACTGGCTAACACAACCATCACAAACCGGTCGAGAGGTTTGAAATGAGGCTGTTTAACTTGCCTATGGAGAACGATGAGTTGTTGGCGAAGCAGCATATTCTCGGCGATCAGATCAGCTTTGCTTCTGGTTAAATCCAGAACAGTTCCTTTAATCTGGGAGGATTTAACTGGGATAGTTCATTTAATGAA
>JAYSYV010001378.1:0-9597 GCA_043727245.1 Chloroflexota bacterium
GTAAAACGTGAAATTGTAATCCGGCAAAAATACTTCATGTTTGACATCTAATAGCTAATCTTAGATTTGCTAACCGTTTCGTTTAACGCCTACGTATCACTTCGCACAAACCGGAATTGAATCAGGGTCAGGGCCATTACTACCACGAAAAGAATAACCGCCTGGCTGGAAGCATAGCCCATTTTGGAATAACGGAAGCCGTTCTGGACAATCTCCCCGACCAGGATTTTTATAGCGTTACCCGATGCGGTTGTACTCTGGGTCATTACGTAGACCGATGTAAAGACGTTGTAAGCCCCGATAGTTGTTACAACCAACACAAACAAGATGACCGGCTTGAGCAGCGGGACCGTGATATAGCGTAGAACTGCAAAACGTCCTGCGCCATCAATAGCGGCGGCTTCACTGTATAACAGGGGAATGTTGCGGATACCCACGATTAGAATAACCATGTTGTAGCCGACCACTTTCCAGACATTCATGGCTACAATAGCCCATAGCCCGGTTTCGGGGTAGAGTAAGAAAGCCTGTTTGGGGATGCCGAACCAGGATAGAAAATAATTCAATAAACCATAGCCTGGGTCATAAATCCAGCGCCAGACAATTGCTACCGGCACAATTGGCATTACAAAAGGTAAAAAATAGATTAACTGGTAAAGCGAAGATTTACGGATAAACTGGGTTAAAACGAGGGCCAGCACCAGCCCCAGCGTCAGGCTGGCGACTACCGTACCCAGGGCAAAGAGAGTAGTGTTAAGAAAAGCGGTTTTGAACGAATCATCATCCAGCAGGTCAACGTAATTTTGAGCGCCAATAAATTTAGCTTCGGGTGTAACCAGGTTTGAATCAAACAGGCTAAGGCTAAACGTTCGGATAATCGGCCAGATGCGCGTAGCCCCGTAAATGATAATAATCGGAGCCAGCCCAATAAACACAAACATTAGCTTCTGGCGTTGCAGGGAGGACCCGCCCATGCGGGCAGGTCCTTCTTTGCGAGAGATAAAACTTCTAGCCATAAAGATTTGCCTTTTTGAGAATATCGTCCGACTCTTTAGCGGCATCCTCCAAAACCTTCTTCATCCCGGCATCGTTATTCAGGAGCGAAGAGTCCAGGTAAGCTTTGGAAAGTCTTTCGGCCAGCTTGGTCTGGATTTCGTCGAATTGTCCGATATTCGGAGCAGTATAGAGCTTGTAGTTCGGGTCCTTGAAGACGAAAGCGGCAAACTGGGGCTTGGCCTTCAAGGCTTCGGCATAGGTATAATCCTGACGCTGCGGAATCCAGCCAATTGACCCCAACAGGTAATTCAATTGAGCTTCCTGGGCGCAGTACATGACGAAATCCCAGGCCGTATCGGTGTTTTTGCTGCTTTTGGATACCATGTGGCTGACCGGCGAAGACAGGTCGCCCCAGCGAACACCCTTGGGCATTGGCGCGGTATTGTACTTCAGGGTAGGCGCTTTGGCGGCTATGTCCCCGACCACGTTAGACTCGCGGGCATACATAGCGGTCGCCTGTAATTCAAAGGCTTCCGTGTCGTGCTTGATTTTCGGGTCGTCGGTCTTGTCCTTGTACAGCATGTCAATGTACATTTTGAGGGTCTTCATACCGGCCTCGTTGTTGTAATTACTGTGGTATTTGCCATCGGCGGTTTTCTGCAAAATATCGCCACCGTTAGGGAAAAGCCACATTCCGAACTTCTCAGCGATGCCGCTACCGGCCCCGGTCAGACGCAAACTGAGGCCGCTAACCGTCATATTGCCACCGGACACCTTGACCAGTTTCTTGGCGTAGGTAGTCAGGTCGTCCATGGTAGCCGGTGCGGAGGTCAGGCCGGCGGCGGTAAAAAAGTCGGTGTTGTAGTAGATGGCGTGACGGCCCTGGTAGAACGGCATGCCATAGTAGTCTTTGTTAAAAATCAATAAATCGGTCAATTCTTTGGGGTAGGCTCCCGCTGTATTGATCAACCCGGTGACTTGAGAAGGGTTTTTGGGTAATAAATTGGCCTCGATATATTTTCGGAAGGCGTAGATATTACCTTGCATAACATCGGCAGCGGTATCGGACGGGATGGCGGCGGCTATCTTGGCCTCAAAATCGCGGGCGGCAAAAGCCTGAATATCAAATGTTACATTGGGATGTAATTTCTGATAATCGGCTGATACCTTCTGGTAATAGGCCGCCATTTCCGGGGCATCCGCCCAGATTGACAACTTGATCGGAGTGGTAGGCACGGTAAACCCGGAGTTAAATGCGGCTGCCGTACCTCCGGTTGCTGCTGTAGTAGCCGCACTGGCGGCGGTTGTAGCCGCACTGGCGGCAGTGGTAGCCGCAGCAGTAGTTGCTGTTGCCGCCGTTGTAGCAGCGGCAGTAGTTGCTGTTGCCGCCGTTGTTGCAGCGGCAGTAGTTGAGGCTACGGGGGCAGTAGCCGTATTATCGCCACAGGCCACTAAAAGAGCGCTAGCCGCTAACGCTCCGCCCGTCAGGGAGACGAACTTGCGGCGACTCACTCTCTTTTTAAATTCTTCAGACATCTTATCCTCCTCATTAGTTGAAAGAAATAGCCCAACCGTTCGCAATGACGGCTTGATGTCCTTATCGGGACAGGACCACTTCACTTAATTGGCTTATCAGCGTTGCTCCCAGCCCAAGCCCAGCGGCGTTAGCGCCCAGTGAGGCGGTAATCAGACGGACATGACTGAGTGGCAGGGGTAAGGCACGCCGGCGCAATGCCTGGGTCAGTGGGTCTAGTAAAGCAGCCCCTACCTGACCCAGCGGGCCGCCCAGGATAACTAGTTCCGGGTTTGTAAAGTTGATAACTCCCGCCAACGCGATGGCGATTTGTTCGGCGGCTTCCGCGACAACGCGACCTGCCAGGCTATCCCCGGCCCGGACCGCTTCCAGAAAGCGAGCCGAAGTTAGATAGGGAAATTCTCCAGGGGCCATAGTCAGGCGGGAAGGTTCTTCCAGGCGGGCCAGTTCCAGGTAGCGGCTGACCAGCGCCGGTAATCCGGCCACAGCTTCCAGGCAGCCCGTATTGCCGCAGGTACACAGCGGCCCGTTGGAATTGACCGTAATATGCCCAAACTCTCCGGCAGTGTGGGATGCCCCACTGAGCAGTTTGCCTTCGATAATCAGGGCCGAACCGATACCTTCGCCCAAAGAAACGTACAGCCGGGGATTGGGCGAATGGTCCGGCGCGTGATGGCTGTAAATAACCTCGCCCAGGGCGGCGGCCTTGACGTTGTTCATGACCTTGACCGGCACTTTGAGGCTTTCTTCCAGCATATCCTTTAGCGGGGTATCCTGCCAGCCAAATTGCACGGCTACCTGTACCCGGCCCGTATTGGGGTCTACCAGGCCTGGCACTCCCAGGCCCACTCCTACCAATCCCCGGCTGGTTGCGTCCTGGGGGTCGGTCAGGCGTTGCACCTGTTCGCAGATCAGATTTACCAGCGAGGCCGGTTCCAGGTAGCCTGCCGGTAATAATTCCCGGTGGCTGGCGATTATCCGCCCGTGTAAATCAACCACAATGCCGATAAGGTTATTTCGAGAGAGTTCAAACCCGATAGCGCAGCGGCCTTCCCGGCCCGGTCTGACCCGCAGCAGAATCGGGCGGCGGCCACCCCTGGAAGCGGTCGCGCCAATCTCTTCTACCAGCGATTCCAGGACCAGTTCATCCACAATGCTCGATACTGTGGCTCGGCTCAATCCGGTTTCGCGGGCCAGGTCTATCCTGGCAGCCGGTTGTACAGTTCGCAAGGTACGCAAGATTTTTGCCCGGTTGACCTGCCGCTGAATAGTGCTGGATATTTTTTGATTGGTTGCTTGTTCGTAACTCAAGTTTACCTTTGTTTAAGACCTGAACTTAATTTTTGGATTTTAGAAAAGAAACGCTGACCGGCCTTTTAATTTTTAACAAAATTACTGTTAAAATCACTTTGTTAAATTGATAACGAGCCTGTTCAACCTTCTTTGCTTATTCAGGCGCTATTAAAATTAGTAAATCTTGAAAGTTTTGAGAAGTTTGTTTAGAACCTAAACTTAGTATATAATTGTTTTGATATTTGTCAAGACCTTTAATTATGTAAAAAAATACACAATCCAACAGGAGGAATCCGGCAATATGGCTGAAAATAATTCGCCAGCTAATTCACAACCTGAACAAACTTTTCTGGTCGGCAACCTGCAAGTAGAAGTCTTTGCCAACCGGGCCGCCCTGGGTCAGGCTGCTGCCGCCTACGCCGGGACCGCTTTAAACCAGGCCATTGCCAATCATGGAGCCGCCCGCGCTATTTTTGCGGCTGCGCCTTCCCAGAACGAACTTTTAGCCAATCTGGTACTGGACGGTTCGATTGACTGGAAAAAAGTAACCGCTTTTCACCTGGACGAATACCTGGGTCTGGCCGGTGATGCCCCCCAGTCTTTTCAAACTTTCCTCAGAGAGCATCTTTTCGAGCGGGTTGGGCCGGGTCAGGTTCATTACTTGCCGGGCGCTTCGACCGATTCCGCCGCTGAAGCCCAAAATTATGGCCGGTTACTGGAAAATGCGGCCCTGGACCTGGCCTGTATCGGGATTGGCGAAAACGGCCATATCGCTTTTAATGATCCGCCTCTGGCCGATTTCAACGACCCCCAAAAGGTCCGTATCGTTGACCTTGATGAAACTTCCCGTGTGCAGCAGGTCCACGATGGCTGCTTTCCGAGCCTGGAAGTAGTACCGCGACAAGCCCTGACCGTAACTATTCCGGCCATCATGGCCGCCCGAACCATTATCTGTGTCGTGCCAGGTTCCACCAAAGCTCAAGCTGTTTTCGACAGCCTGAACGGGCCAGTTACGCCGCTTTGTCCGGCTTCTATTCTAAGGGAGCATCCGGCTGCCCGCCTGCTTATAGACCGGGATTCGGCTGCCCTCCTGGGTATTTAGATTAAAATAAATTAATTATTATTGTTTGGAATTGCTAAGTCAACTTATCTGTCATATAATAGCCCTATCCCCATTGATGAGGAAGTTTATTGCTCGTTTCTAAATGACTGGAGAGAATTTATAATGGCTCTTGCTGCTACAGCTTTTGATTATGCTTATCGTTTGAAACGTGTTCGGGAAATAATGGCGGAACGCGAGATAGACTTGCTCTTTCTGCCTCCTTCGGCTGGTCTGCAATACTTAACCGGCCTTAAACGCTCCCATCCAACCTTTGGTAATACCAACTACAACGGCGGCTGGGTCCATGGCGCTCTAATCGGGCTGGACAAAGGCCCGATTCTTTCTTTGCCGCGCATGGCGACCCTTTTTAGCACTTTTCCTTCCACCCTGGAACTGGCGGTCTTACCGGATTCGGCTGACCCCGACCTGCATATCCGCAAACTCCTTGCCAAATTCGGCCATGTTAAAAGAATCGCCGTCGAGGATAGAACCTGGGGCCAGGCCATCCTGAGAATGCAGGAACTCCTCCCGGATGCCGATTTTCTTTCGGCTGGTCCGCTTTTGACGGCCCTCCGGCGGGTCAAGACCCCTGAAGAAGTTGAACTAATGCGTAAAGCAGCCCGCATTGTAGACCAGACCCACGAATATATCGTGTCCATCTTGCGGCCCGGCCTGTCTTATCTCGAAATCACCACCGAACTGGATCGGAAAATGGCCGAACTTGGCTCGGAAGGCCCATCTTTCCCGACCACCTTGATTCCGATGGCTCCCGGTATCGGGCCAGGTGAAGATCCCTGGTCGGGTGGACAGAAAGTAGGGGGCGGGACCGGCCTGGTCCAGGGAATGTCCCTTAGTTTCGACTACGGCAGCACCTTTGACGGCTATTGCAACGATTACGGTCGCACCGTCTATATTGGTGAACCGTCGGCTGAATTTGTAAAAGTCTACGACCTGGTAATCGGGGCGCAGACTGCTGCCCGCGATGCCATGATAGCCGGGACCATTACCGGCGAACAGGCCAATCTGGTCGCCCGGCGGTCTATCGAAGACTCCGGCTATGGCGAACATTTCTTTCATCGTCTGGGCCACGGAATTGGCCTGGATGTCCACGAGCCGTGCTATTTGAGTGATGGCGATACGACTGTGCTTGAGAGTGGCATGACCTTTACCATTGAACCAAGTATCTTTATTCCTGGAAAATTCGGGGCCAGAATCGAGGATGTCTTTGTCGTTACGGATCAGGGCGCTCAACCTCTTAACCTATACCCGCGCGACTTGCAGGTAATCAGTTAGCTCAAGCCCGGTTTTAATACAGTTCCGTTTTACCTTAGTAGAGAGCCTTTCGCAACTCGCAAATTTCTCAGGATTTAATAGTATTTTGAGCTTTACCCCTTAATTAGCAACTAAGGTGTAAAGCTCATGTAGCTACTACTTTAGCCGGTATTTTAGCGAGTCAGGCCGGTTCTCGAACCAACATATTGTGATGGAGGAGAATTAAGCATGTCTAAGTTCAAAGGTGCTTTGAGGAATAAATATCCTCTGGCCCTGATTCTTTTAATGTTTTCGACGCTGGTTTTAGGAGCTTGCGGCGATAACACGGCTACCACTGCGGCTGCGACCACTGCCGCCGCTACGACTGCTGCCGCTACCACTGCTGCTGCGACAACCGCCGCTGCTGCGACAACCGCCGCTGCCGCAACTACCACGGCTGCTGCAACCACCGCTGCCGCAACTACCACGGCTGCTGCCACAACGGTTGCCGCCACAACGGTGGCTGCTACGACTGCCGCCGCCACAACGGCTGCGGCCAATGCCGGGGCTTCCGGTGGAACCCTGGTAGTCGGGACTGTGTTTAGCAGCAAGGGTCTCGACCCGGCTCGCGAATACACTATGACCGCCTTTATGGTGATGCATTCAACCTACCAGACCCTCGTAACTTACAAAGGCTCGGATGTCACCAAAGTCGTGCCTGACCTGGCCGATAGCTGGACAGCTAGCGCCGATGGTAAATCCTACACTTTCAAATTGAAAAGCGGTGTCAAATTTGCCAGCGGCAACCCGGTTACAGCCGATGACGTGGTTTTCAGCTACCAGCGCTTGCAGAACATGAAAGGCCAACCGGCTTTCGTGGCCGACAACATGGCTAAGTTCGCGGCGACCGACCCCTCAACCGTAGTCATTACCCTCAAGGAAGTTTCGCCGGATACCCTGGCCCTGCTGACCACGCCTTCATTCGGCGTTATTGATAGCAAGACTGCCAAAGCCAATGGCGCTACCGACGCTGTTGGGGCTGACACTGCCGACAAAGCCGAAGCTTTCATGAACGGCCAGTCTATCGGCTCCGGGCCTTACAAGGTGACAAGCTTCAAGCCAGAAACCGAAATTAACCTGGCTAAGAACACCAATTTCAGCGGTACGGTCGCTTACGACACAATCATCATCAAAAACACCCCGGACGTAAATATCCAGAAGACTTCCCTGCAAAAGGGCGACCTCGATTTTGCCCTTGACATTGGCCCAGAACAAGCTGCTGGTCTGAAAGGCGCGGCTGGTGTGACGGTTCAGCAGTCAACCTCCTTAATCATTTTCTTCCTGCTGATGAACACCGACAAAGCGGTTTCCGAGCCGACTTCCAAAGTTGAAGTGCGCCAGGCCATTCGCCTTGCCATCAACTACAAGGATTACCTGGACCTGGGTGGTGGCAGCTCCGTGCAGCCGCCTTCTATAATTCCGATTGGTCTGGCCGGCGCTCTGGAAAAAGGGGCCGGGGTTCAAACCGACCTGGCGAAAGCTAAAGACTTGCTGACCAAGGCGGGCTACCCGAACGGCTTCAAAATAAAGATGTCGTATCCGAGTGACCTGACCCAAAACGGTGTCAAGTTTGAAACGATGGCGCAGAAGATGCAAGCCGACCTGGCCCAAATTAATATCACAGCCGACCTCGACCCCAAGACCATCCAGGTCTGGTTGGACGAGTACCGGGCTGGCAAGCAGCCGATGACTCTTTCGCTGTGGGGGCCGGACTACAACGACCCTTCCGACTACCTGACTTTCTTCCCAGGCCAGAAACTGGCCCTGCGGGCTGGTTGGCCCGCCGGAGCCGACCCTGAAATGGAAGCCCTGGCCGCTAAAGCCAAGGTCGAATTGAACGAAACCACTCGCCAGGGTCTGTACCAACAGGCTCAGAAGCTGCTCAACGAACGCGGTCCATGGGCTCCGTTCTTGCAGCCTGCCCAGGCTTTGGGTTTCCGCTCGAATATCAGCGGTGTTACCTATAACCCGGTCTGGGTGGTGACTTTCAACGAAACTTCCAAGAAGTAAAGGTTAACTAAAAGGTGGACCCGTTCAAGTAATTTTGGTCGGGTCCGTCTACCGTTGCCCGTTTGGCAGCTAGAGCTAAAGTCTAGCTGCCCGAACTGTTCTACTGCTCATTCTAGCTAAATTCACTCTCTCTAGAAATAAAATGACCCAATATTTAATTCGGCGGCTACTTTTACTTCCTTTTATGCTGGTCGGCATCAGCCTGATTGCCTTTATCCTTTCCCACAGCGTTCCCGCCGACCCGGTGAACGCAGCCCTGGGTGAAGGGGCTATCGGCAAGCCGGAACTGGTCAAAGCTTATAAAGAACACTGGGGTCTGGATAAATCTTTGCCCGAACAATACCTGGTCTACCTGTGGAACTTGAGCCACGGCGACCTGGGCACCAGCATTATTTCACGCCGCTCTGTCGCCGAAGATTTAGGCGAGGCTATCCCGGCCACTTTCGAGCTGGCTACAGCGGCTATCTTAATCAGCCTTTTGGGTGTCCCGCTGGGAATTATCGCCGCGCTCAAACACCGTAAATTTTTGGATGGCATAATTCGTTTCTTTTCGCTGGTCGGCTCATCCGTGCCGGTCTTCTGGCTGGCTTATATGGCTATCTTTCTGTTCTATGCCCAGCTTTCGATTTTCCCGGTGGGCGACCGCCTGGATACCGGGTTAGCTCCACCCAACCGTATAACCGGCTTTTACACTATCGATTCGCTAGTTACCGGGCGTTGGGATGCTCTCGGCTCGGCCCTGCGCCACCTGATTTTACCGGCTATCGTGCTTTCATTGACCACTATTGGCACAATCATCCGGGTCAGCCGGACAATTACCCTGGACGTTTTGCACCAGGATTACCTGCGGACGGCCCGCTCCAAGGGCTTGCGGGAATTTGTCGTAATTAGCAAGCATGCTCTGCCCAATATCCTTGTTCCAGTCGTGACGGTTATCAGCCTTTCTTATGGCAGCTTGCTTTCGGGTACGGTTCTCACTGAAACCATTTTCTCCTGGCCGGGCCTGGGCCGTTATGCTTTCCAGAGCGCCACCAAACTGGATTTCCCCGGTATTATGGGTGTCAGTATTATCATCGCTCTAATTTACATAACTATCAATTTAATAGTTGACCTGCTCTATGCCGTGTTGGACCCGCGTATCAGGACGAAGGCGGCCTAGCTATGGAATTAAAAGTTGACAAAATAAACCCCACTTTAACGGTTCAACCCGGCGCAGGAGATGCCCGGTTAAAGTCGCGCCGCTCCACCTCGCAGCGAGTTGTGCGCTTCCTGCGGTCGAATCCTTTGATGTTAATCGGCTTGCTGATAATTTCAGCCTGGATAATTATCGCTATTTTAGCCCCGTTTATCG
>JAYSYV010001379.1:0-9585 GCA_043727245.1 Chloroflexota bacterium
GCAATCCAGAGTCGGGCCTCAGGTTGAATAGAGAGCAGGTCTGGCAGGGCCGCTATGAGACGGTGGTGGCCCTTGTAGCGCTCCAGGCGGCCTACCGAAACAACAAGCAGCTCCTCCTTTTTATTTTCGGCAGGCGGCAGAGGCGTTATCTCTGGTAAATCGGACCCATTTGGTATATAGCTAAACCGGTCCGGCGGTAGGTGCAAGCGCTTTCCATAAAAGTCTATTTCAAACCGGGCCACACTGACCAATCTGGCTGCCCGAGCCAGCAAAGGCCTGAGCAAGGCCCACTGTACCCTTCTTAAAGAAGTGCGTAAACGGGAAGAGTGACCACCACCATGAAAAGTAACCAGATAGGGAATATGCGCGCGCGCCGCCGACAGCATGGCAAGCGGAGCCATCAGGGTATGATAGCTTTGGACGTGTACGATATCCCATTTGCCATGCTGGATGCGGTTGTAAATTGCCGGGGCAAAGTAATAATCTCGCCTGGCAGGCCAGGCTCGTACTCGCTCCACTTTTACACCCTCTAATTCCTCATACGAAGGTAAAGAACGGTCGGGGTTGGTTGTCAAAACGGTAACATCAACACCTTCATCCGCTAAACGGCGGGCTACCTGGTAAACGTGATTTTCTACTCCACCGGTATAGGGGAAATAACGAGGGGTAACCAGAAGGAGGCGGATGGGTTTACTGCAAACACTGCTTGTCATAATGGCATTTAAGAAGTCAAACCTGTTTCAATATAGAGGCTATCTGGCATAGAACCGACTATAGAGGAACTATCGTTTTTTAGAAATTGACTTTGAGATAAATCACTGGAAAGAGAGTTAGAGTTTGAAAATTTGCCTTTAATATAGCCGAATACGGTTATGGTTAGTCCAGCTGCGATAGCGCCGCTGCGTCCGAAACCGCTAAAATCCCTGGTACGTAAAGTATGGGAAATGCCGCCCCCTACGCCGCCCGGTAAGGTTTTAAGTATATAGTTACGTTCCGTATTTAAACCCTTTGACGCTCCTACGAGCTTTGTAACCAGCGCCTTTGAAAGCCCTTCAGCGTAACAGCGAGACCTGAAATAATTCCAACTTGCCCGGCTGGCTGGAACGCGGTGCTGTACTTTAGCCTGGGGGTCATAAATAAATTTCAGATCAGGCCATTTCTGGCTGGCCCGAATACAAAGCTCTGTTTCCTCACAGCCCACCGGGCGTTTTCCGACCCGGCCAATACCATTGCGAAAACCGCCTACTCCTTCAAAAAGCTCCCGCCGGAAAGACATATTGCAACCGATTAGATTTCGGACGGGCTGAACCGTGAGAGGCATTCCAAGGTAGGTACAACCAACCACCCAATTAAACTCGGCCGGAAACCAACGGGGACGACCGGTCAACCACATCGGTTCAATCGCTCCGCCCATTCCCAGCACCTCGGGCTGGCGATAACCTTCGCTCAAGCGGACCAACCAATCCGGGGCTGCTACCGCGTCATCATCCAGAAAAGCGATCAGGTTCCCCCTGGCCACGGCTATACCGCTATTACGGGCTCCGGATAATCCCTTTGGCTCACTATTCTCAATTAGTATAATGCCGTCATCGCTCGGCCAATCCGCTTGTAGGTGTAGATGCAGGCGCAGGCGCTTGAGTAAAACCGGATTATGGTCAATAACTACAATAATTTCCCGAGGGGACAATATTTGAGCCTTTACCGATTTAATGGCAGCCCCTAAATCTTCCCAGCGTTCTTCGGTATAAGCACATATAATTATGGAAAAATCCGATTCAACGGCTGTCATTTCTATACCCCTGGAACTAATCAATTGCATGTTGTGTTAACTTAATTTCGTCCTCCGCTTCCTGGTAAGGGACGGCGCCGTACCTGTTTCGGGAGCGCCGTTCTACCTGAGTAATAAAAGCCGGTTCGCTAATAACTATGTACGGTAAAGTCCTACGAAAGCGTTCGTTTATAATAGTTTTAAGAACCCGCCAGCCATCCGGCACCGCCCGTAAGTTACTCTTCCCATGAAGCCTGCGGTATTCAAAGCTGGGTACTTCGGCAATTTTAAGGTTAGCCTTCAAGGCCCGGATGCTTATTAAAGTTTCAACTTCAAAACCATCCGAATCTATATTTAACTGGGGTAGAATGTACCGCCAGAAACCCATATAACCATAGCACAGGTCGCTAAAGGTGCCACCATAGAGCAGCCGTACAGCTACCTTAAAACACCAGTTACCAAATTTCCGGTGAAATTCCATGTCGGCCGTACCACCCCCCTGCATGAAGCGCGAGCCTTTGACAAAGTCGGCTGCACCCAGCAGGGCACAGAACCTGGGAATTTCAGCCGGGTCGGTAGAACCATCCGCATCAAGCATAATAATAATATCCCCGGTGGCCGCTTCAAAGCCGGTTTTTAAGGCCGCTCCTTTGCCTTTGCCTAGCTGCGATATTATTCTCACACCCGGTCGGATATTACTGACCACTTCAGCCGTGTCATCGCTGGAATTACCGTTTACCAGGATTATTTCCTTAACCCAGGCTGGGATCCTGGGTAAAACATAAGGAAGATTCGCACTCTCATTAAGCGCGGGTACTATTACACTTACAGAAGCTCGATTATGCGGGCGAGAGCGAAAATAGGTCTTGGCTTTGTGCCGATTTAAAACTTTATCAATGAATAACAATTTCGCCACCCCTTCATAGAGTGTAATATTTGATTACTAAATTTAATATTTTATCTACGCCAGATGAAACCGCTACTAACCTCATTCAGTTTCTAATCCAGGTCTACAGTTAGTTAAAATAAACTGTAAATTACTTTTAGCAGCAAATTAGAAATAAATGCCTGGTTCAGGAAACGATTTTAATGGCCTGTCTTAATTACCTCTACCCGTTGTGTTTATTTTTATAAACACCTTGTTTCCGGCAGCACCGAGGAATCAAAGCCGTTTACAGACCAAGAAACCTTTATATTAACCTGTACCTGTTAATTTCAGAGAAATGATCTGATAAAGTTGTAACCGAATAATCTCAGATGTTAATCATGATTATACAACTTATTCCTTAAAGTAAATGTGCCATGTATAACTATTTAACCTTGATTCCGCATGATAACTGATAAACAGGGTATCAAAGTTTCGCAGCCCGGGAACTTAAAGGGCTATAATAGAATTATATACGCTATATGTTAATATATCCATATCAATTCTGTTACAAAAATACAGAAATATTACGGTTTTATTAAAATTTAATAAAATCCATTACCAATTTTAGTTTAGCATAATTTTAAGCAATTACAGCTTAAAATTATATGATAGTAGCATGTATCGGAGTTATATAACGTATCTCCGTTTCTAATTGGAAATTACAATTCCTGGTCTGGCTACCACAGGCTGCGATAGTATTGCCAGAACAGCTGATTAGCTAATAACATACGCTTTATTATTGACGTTTAGATTTAAAAAGACAATCCAAATGAGCATCAAGCAGGGATGCAGTGAACCACAATGCTTTAAAATGAGCCTGAACCAGCTAAATCAAGCCAATTTAACCTTCTTGTGGCTCTTTTTGACCACCCTGTACCGCCTCTCTGGCTAGACTTTAGCTCCAAAAGCACGTCCAACCCATTTTCCGCGACTTTGAGAGGGCCGGTCTGGACTGCCCAACTCTACCATAATTCCGCCCAAACCTCGCCGGATTTGCTGAGGGCTAACTGTTCGATGAACGCTTTCCCAAGGGCGCAATACGGCCAGACCCAATTCCTCCCCTACTATCAACTCGTCGTGAACCATACTGACCAATTGCGTCCACAACTCGAACTGCTCTGGCATCCGCAATCGCGGCTGGCACCACAACAAATCTTGTTTGTCGAAGCGAAAGCCATGCTCTATGGAAAAACGCCTTTTGTAAATGGCCCAAACCTCGCTGAGTTCAAGTTCGCTTTGACCCGCCCACACAAACCAGCTTTCGTAGGGGTCACGTCCTTTGTTAGTGGCCCCGTAACGTCTTACCCGCATTACACTCAAACTCGGTTCAGGGGCTTGTCGCAAATGCAATCCTGCCCATTCGCTTACTTCAAGTTTGCCACCACCATTGTCTACTCCTTACCATTCCCGCGTAGCCTTACCGTGGGTGGTGGGGTCGTTACATTGAAAACGGGGTCCATGTTTACGGGACGCCCCTCGCCCCCGTTTAACAGGTTCTGCCACTACCTCACACGCTCGGTAGAAAACCCGATTACTTTGAGCCGCACCAACAGGTCATAATCGACGCTAACTCCCACCACGAAAGCTTTGGTCGGATAGTACCGGTCTCCCAAACTTATGGGCCGCTCCTCAAAGTAAGGGCGCAGTTCTTTGAGTTGGGTAGCCACCACTTGAGCCGGAGTTTGAGCAGTCGGAATGCGCCGATTGCTAATGATGTAAGTATGGCTACTGGCCTTTGGTGACACCACTACAACCGTGGAGAACTGCCAACCGACCGTGACTGGTTTGTCACATTCGGGCAGATTATGCAGGTAGAGGTAGCCCCGGTCAGGCGACGTTTCACTGAAGGGTCGTTCGATATTACTGGCATCGACAGCCACGACCAACCGCTCTCCAGCCCTCGCTTTAGGGGCAAAGTTAACCAGGGTTCGTTCAAACTGGGCCTGGTTAACTTTACCTGTTTGCAAAGCCTCATACAGGCTCGACCACTTCCGCTCAAAAAGGGGGAGAGCAAGAGTTCAATTACCGAATGAGCGGCTGTTTCGGTCAGAAGGGCATCGGCCAGGTTAAACAAAGCATCCCGGCTGTACGAAAAACATTCGTACAACTCCTGGCGAAACTCTTTAAATGTGTTAAAGTTCATGTGAGTAAGGCTGATTTGTCTCTTTGTGATCAAAGAAAACAAGGTTACATTACTCGTTAGGGCAAGTTGCCGCAAGGTTGCTTGCCCTTTAATTTTTTATCTAAACGTCAAGCTTATTAAAAGAGGAAAAATATAGCGGCTCAGTAAAAATACTGTTGGCCATTACAAACCCGTACAGGCCATAAATGCAAGATTAGGACCATTAATATATCTTACTGTGAAATCTGCAGAAAGCCAAAAGCAATACCCCGGTCGGGGTATTGCTGAATTTAATAAGTCTGGAAAAGCGGCGGTTAGCTACCCTGGAAGGGTCTTAAGGTCTTTTTGCAAACCCGTTCAAGAACTTTAAGGTGTTTACCCTCCTCTAGTACTGGACAAATTAATTAGGTTGTAGGCTCGCCAGCTCAGGACAGGTTTACCCGGGGTGTAGCCTGAATAACTAAAGGGCTGAGGGAAGTAAAAGTATTTGCCGCATAGTAACTGGAACTGATAGCTGATTTAAAAGCGTCCAGTGAAGTCACGGAACTATCAATCGGCCAGCTTAAGTTACTATCACCGGCGTTCCAGCTGAACCAGACTAACGCTTTAATCATCGGGAAATTAAGCGGTAGCTGAGTTTTTAAGGCATCATTAATCCAAGCAGCCTTGCTGCCGCCATTCTCGGAGGAACCTGTCTCAGCCAGCATTATCGGTTTTCCAGGAGCCAGTTGACTCAGGGCAGTGTAGGTAGGGGCAAAAACCTGAGAAAAGCTCTGCCAGACGTTACCATAATCCGTACCCCAGTTATAACCGTCTATCGCTAACCAATCGACATAAGTATCGCCCGGATAAAGGGAAGCCAGGGAGGTAGTTTTAGCTGAAATAACGTTAGGTGACCAGACCCAGGTAACATTTGTAGCGCCTACCTGAGTAAAGATGTCATGAACGTGCTTCCAGGCTTTGACAAAATCGCCAGGCTGGTTACCGTTTATTTGCTCGGCCCAGGGGAACTGCCACCAACCGTTCATTTCGTGATCAAACCGCAGGAAGAGCGGGTGATTCCAGGCTTTGGCATCGGTGGCCCACTGCTTAATAAAGGCGTCATAGGTACCGTTATAGATATTGGACAACTTCCACTGACTCTGGTCCGGGCCACAGCAGTAGTCCCAGGAAGCCCAGTCAACCAATGGAATTGAGCCGTGCAACCGGACCGACTCCATTATAGAAGTAGGGAAGTTATAGTAGCCGCCGTTGTGCATCCAGGGTTGCCCGAAGTGAATGATAGAGGCGCCTTTGTTTACACTGCTTTCAAGTGCACTCAGTTTGGACATGTCCCAGGGTACACCATCCATCCACACGCCCCAGTAGATTGACGAAGAAGCAGCAATAGGGGTAGTTACGCTGGGCGCTACAACCTGGAAATTGGTTAAGGATGAGTTGGTATAATAAATGGCAGTGCGAGTGCTATAAATGTTAGCGCGAGCAGCAGTCTGAAGCTTCACGCCTACCAGATAGCGGCCAGTGACAGCACTGACTGCAGCTGTGTAGGAAGTACTAAAGGGTAATTCTATACTGGCTGGGAAACTCTGAGCGGCCCAGGTCTTGGTGTAAACAACTTTGCCGGTCGGGTCTGTAAGTGTCACTATCATATCTGTTAGTTGAGTCTTGGTCGTGACATTTTTAACCTTAATATTCAGGCCCAAGGTACTGCCTTGAGTTACCTGGGAAAGCGAAACTGAACCGGTTACCGTAAAGGTAGCGGCGGCAGCCTGAGTCTCATAGGGTGTTAAAATATACAGGGAAATACTGGCAACAAATAAGGTTATAAAAGCGGTAAGGAATAACGCGCTTCTGGTTTTCATTTAATTTGACCTCCAGGGAAAATATTCCTGTAGAGGCCCACTAACCAGAGCGCCTCCCAGGCAGCCCGGCTAACTCACTGAGTGAGTCCCGTGGCTTTGCGTCCCAGCCTCACGACTGGTTTGCCTTTTTCTGAGCAATTTCTATTTCGTGTTAAACTTCACTTCACTTCACTTCAATAGTGTACAGGTAGGCAGAACTAGAGTTTACTTCGCCCCTTCTCTAATTCTGCAGAATCTTCTGCTTACCCGGAATGCAAACTTACGGCGAAGCTACTTTTAGTTATATTAAACCAACTAAATAAAGCATCTTCGGTTCGTTAGCAAATCCATAATTATTCTATCTTATTAAACATTACAATTACATTACTCTTAAATAGTACCTTTAGGCCAAAAAAAGCAGTACTGAATTCTAAGATAAAACCGGCAACAAAACGGCAACAGGAATAACAAAGCGGACGGAGCCACTCCATCAGGAAATGGAACGACCCGCTGGTGCTACCTATACCGGAAATAACGGCTTTGAGTTATATCTGGTATAGGAGCCATCTTTTTGGACTTGAGCTTGCAGTCGAAGACTTTCCGGCAAAAATATTGTACACTACAGCTTATTCACGTTAACAGCTGCAAATTTGTAGGATTTATTAAAATAAAGGTGTAATTAATCATGGCTTGGATCGAAACGAAGTTAAAAGGAGCTTATATTTTCGAACTGGAACCTATAACGGACAGCCGGGGGTTTTTCGCCCGGACTTTTGCCTCACAGGAGTTTGTAGAACGCGGCTTAAACCCGAAAGTTGAGCAGTGCAACCTGGCCTATAACCACAAGAAAGGCACTTTGCGGGGAATGCACTTTCAGCTGAACCCGGCGGCTGAGGTTAAACTGGTGCGCTGCACACGCGGGGTTATTTATGACGTGATCGTCGACATTCGCCCCGACTCACCAACCTTTTTGCAACATACCGGGGTAGAATTGAGCGCTGACAACCGCCGAACGTTGTATGTTCCCGAAATGTTCGCCCACGGCTACCAGACCCTGACCGATGATACGGAAGTTTTTTACCAGGTCAGCCAGGGTTATGCTCCCCGGTATGCCGCAGGATACCGCTATAACGATCCGGCTTTTAATATCAAGTGGCCCCTGCCAGTGACGGAGATTTCCGATAAGGACAAAAACTGGGCAGGATTCGCAAACCCGGCTGGCTAACTGTCAGCAGCTTTTTTTTCAATTACCATCAGGCCAGTAAAGCGGCCGAAGGCTTGCTATGCCGCCTACTTACTATAACCCGATAGTACAAAGTGGATGTTGTCAGGCACAGGCACCGGGGCCGACAACAATAACCACCCGCCCTTCAAACCCGGTCGTTAGCCTATATCGCGTAAGACCCCTTGCATCAGTTAAAGTAAGTTCAGTCAGTCTCTTCAGAGTCATTGATGGCCCGGTAGATGTCTAAGCGAACCGGCTAATAGCTATTACACGCCCCGGCTTCTTTATAATTATAATACCCAGGATACCACAGACCGCTAAAGCCGGATTTTGCCCGAACTGTTAAGTCGGACCGCAGTATGCCAGGCGATGGACCTGGCTTTCTTGAACCGGTTATTGCAAATCCTCAAAATGCCTGAATTTCTTTACTCGGGTCGGATGCCGGTGCAGCTACGCCGCCGGCACCAGCCGGGTATAGACTACCAGCCGCTTATTATAATTCTGGGAAGTGCTGTCAAAAGTCCCACCACAGGTGATCAGGTTCAGGTGAGGTTCGGTAGACGCTCCAAAGATATTTTGCATGGGTGCGTTATTATAGGGATAAACCTGCTTCTCAAAGACTTCAAAGGTCACCTGTTTGCCAGCCTTGTCGCTAAGAATCACCTTATCACTCACTTTGAGTTTATCCAGATCCCAGAAAACAGCTTTGGAACCGGGCGCGTCAAGGTGTCCGGCAATTACAGCGTTCCCCAGGTCGCCTGGCCGGTAGCCTCCATTCCCGAACCAGCCAGTATTCCAGATATTTTTGGGCACATCCATAATGCCCTCTTTGGTTAACCCGACCCGCTCAATAAAAGTATCAACATTTATGGCCGGGATTTTAATCGTGGCTGGAATAATATAATTAGCCGGTTTTGTGGCAGGTGTTAAGGCCGGAGGTGACGAAGTTGGCGCTGGCACGCCAGCGGTCGTTGTTGTCGAAACCTGAGCAGTTGTTGCCGAAACCGGAGCAGTTACCGCCGGTAGTGACGTGCCGGTTGTAGGGACTGCCACCTGCGAAGAACCGGTTGGCAGCGGTGTCGGTTCGACCGGGCCGGTTGGCATAGGTAGCACCGAAGTCGCGACCTGAGTCAACTGAGCTCCCTTTTCAAAGGCCAGGGTTTCCGGCGGTTTGTTAGAGGTCAATATTAAAGCGGCCACCGCTACCACAATTATTACCAGTAAGCCCAGACCAATCCCAACAAAACCTTTACGCGACATACTTAACCACTTCCCCTTTTAAACCGGTTATTTAACTTTTTAGCCGAGTCTTCGCATTATAACATACAGTATTTTTAATCACGTAATTCTCCCGGCTGCAAGACTGTAATAATTTCCACCCTTCTTCACTCCATATCAGTATAAAAGCTTCTTTATAACAACAACTATCCCCCATTTTTCTTATTAAGAGGGAAACAGATTTCTTTTTAGGGACTTAAAAACAATTAGATGTTCCAAGAATTAGCAAAGGAGATGTCCACGAACCACTTTTCAAGACCAGGCTTGCGCTCGATATGGGTTTCTAAGACTTCCATAGCGGCTTTAGTCAGCTTAACACCGGTACGGTAAGTTTTAGTAATGAGTTTAACCATCGGGTGTTTACCCTTCCAAGTCATGGTGGAGGCAAACTTGATTACACACTCTATGCTGTCCAGTAAAGAC
>JAYSYV010001380.1:0-3150 GCA_043727245.1 Chloroflexota bacterium
TTTCTAACAATAGCTTGTCGCGCAAAGTGTCCATACACTGCCAGAAATTTTCGTGTTGATAGGCCATTAACTGGCCGTCTCTAGCTAATTGTTCTAAAGGTTCTCTTTCCAAAAAGACGCTGTCTCCGTCGATATAATCAAATACTTCCGGTTCAAATACGAAGAAACCGCCATTAATCCAGCCTTCTAGAGCCTGGGGTTTTTCCGTGAAAACTTCTACCTGTCCATCTACTATATCGAGTTGCCCAAAGCGCGCCGGGGGGTGAACGGCTGTCAGCGTCGCCAGCTTGCCGTGTGAACGGTGGAAAGCCAGTAACTCGTCCAGGTTTATGTTAGAAACCCCGTCACCGTAGGTTAACATAAAAGTTTCGTTACCGATATAGGAAGAAAGTCTTTTAACCCGGCCTCCGGTCATAGTCATTGCACCGGTATCCACCAGGTCTACGGTCCAGTTTGAGTTATAACCGCCGTAATTACTGACCTGGCCGGTCTGCATATTGACCTTTAAGTTACCGCTTAAAGAACTGTAATCTATCATGTACCGCTTGATTATTTCGCCCTTATAACCCAGGGCAAGTACAAAGTCGTTGAAATTATAGTGGGAATAATGCATCATAATATGCCAGAGAATGGGATATCCGCCTACTTCCACCATCGGCTTCGGTTTTAACTCGGTTTCCTCGGCCAGACGTGTCCCCAACCCGCCAGCCAGAATTGCAACTTTCATTTTTTAGCTCTTGTCTATCAACTTAAACATTAGCTCTTAGTTACATGGGCCACTTGATAAAGTTAATTGGCCCATGTAACTAAGAGCTATCCCTATAATTTTACTATAGATCATCAGAAAATAAATCAGAATCTACTGTTAATTCCAAGCTCAAACCAGGGTAGATTGTTCTAAATCAATATCTGATGATCTATAATACACCAGGCTACTGCTAAAAGTAGCAGCTTTACATTGGATTACAGCAAACTATTTACACGTACCAAATAGTACTTAAAACTATTTAGTTCGCTTACTTTCATCAACTTTCATCTATCACAATCAGGAGAGGGTAATCTTTAGCTTCGGCGCTGATAGACACTTCCTGGTCTGAAAATTCTATTTTCTGGCTGAGAAAATATTTATTGACTATCAGGTCAAATAGCAGCACCTTTGGTTCGGTTCCACGCAAGTTTTTTAGAGTTAGCCGAATATTCATCGCTGGTAAGGGTTGGGTAATGTCATAGCTCATTACATAGTAAGCTACTAAAAATTTGGAAGGGTTAATCTGGAAAGGTAAAACTCATATCATGTTCTGGTAATAGAGTGGGGGATGGCTTGCGTTACCATCAAAAACCTTGTACTGCGCGTCCAGCCCGCTAACTTCTACTTCCAATTGGCGGACCTGAAGTTCGGTCGAAGGCAAATCCTGGGTAAATAATTCCACTACATTTTGCAAAGCTTTAAGAGCGGGCGACATCAGTTCTTCGGCGGCAAACTTGCCATAACTGGCCGGGTTGGGTTGTTCGAGTAACATACCCTGGGCCGGGTCGGACTCCTCGTAAGCCGCGTATATATACATTTTGGAAATACCCTTACCGAGCCAGAACAGGGCCGACCGGATGAGGCTTTTAGCTTTATACGCCTGAGCCGCATTTTTATCGGTTATACCGGCCTCTGTCGGGATGAAGCCGTGTTCGGTCATGTAGTGGGCAAAAGAAGCTGAGCCGGGCGGCAATGCGGCTTTACGGCTTTCAGGATTAAGTAACTTCATCAGGGCTTCGGTTTTAAGTCCCAGGTGCGCCCAACCTTCGGGCATACACCATGTCAGGCTCTGGGGAATAAACTTTTCGATGAACCACTCATAGCGTTCTTTAGGCGGAAAATCCAGGGGGATACTCTGACGTTCAGCCCCGTAAGGATGGTAAGATTGGCCGTCTATACCACGGGGCAGCCTTTCTATGGGCGTATGAAAGAAGGTAGTATTAGAAAATCCCCAGATACTCTTTACACCAGGGCCGTTTTGTTTTATAAAATCAACCGTTCTTTTAGCTAATTCCCAATTCTCTCCCCCGGCGGAGAGCGGATCAACTTTCCGGGTATGGACCGGCGGGTCATAATAATTATTAATCGAAAGATACTCAGAACCAAAGGTCAACTCATTCCAGATTTCCATCTCATAATTCGTCAGGTTGTTTTGCCACATTAAATTCAAGACCAGTTGAACATATTTGAGCCAGCCTTTGCTTGTTTCCTCGAACTGCAGGGTGTCTGCCGGGTACAAAGGTAAATATTTTAGCGTCTGCACCTGGACCGACGTACCGGGCGTAATATCCACCGGCAAAGGTTTCGACAGTTTGACAGTCCTGGTAGTCTGGTCAAATTCCGTGAAAATAAGCTCCGCCATCCAGCCCTCAGTAGTCAGACCGCTATACCCGGCCACTAAATTTGTTAGCAAATTGAGGGTTAAGGAACGGCTGCCTTTACTGGCCCTGGCGACAACCTCTCATTTATAGGACCGATAAGGGCAGGGTGTGGCATGGTTAGCGTTAAGTAAAATAAGCGGGGTAACATTATACTTTTTACAGAGCGCCAGGATGGTATTGAGGCGGTTCTGATTATTTAAGCGGTCTTCTTCCCAGGCCACCTTGTCCCAACTGATCTCTAACCGGATAGCCTTGAACCCACTTGCAACCAGGAGGGCAAGTACCGCTGTATCATCGGCGCTATCGGGCAGATTGTAATTGATACCCAGACCGGAGAGAAACTGACTGGCCGGTTTGGTCTCCAAAAAGCCTCGCCACGGTTGCAGATAAAAAGATTGGGCCGGGTCGTTAAAGAGCGGTTCTAGCTGCTGTTTCCGGCTGATATAAGGCTCTACCGGAAATCCCAGCCGGTTTACCGGAGTCGGGGCTATTGGTGTAGGTGTGGGTGTGACAACCGCCTCGGTAGGCGTGGGAAAAGCGGTTGAGGAAACGTTCGGAGTAGAGGCAACCGGGGGCGGGGTAGGTGACGCAGGGATATTGGCAAAAGATTTGAAACTGGCGTGGAAGTGCCGGTGGTATTATTAGACGCGTCACTGCACCCCTCAACTATAAACACATCCCCCGCTGGCAAGCAGGATGCCCGCTTTTTCAAGCCGCCGCGGCCGCGTGTATCTCTTTTTA
>JAYSYV010001381.1:0-3146 GCA_043727245.1 Chloroflexota bacterium
TTATCCGTTGGGTCCAACGTCATCTAGCTGATCCGGTCTCTGATGACCAATGGTTAAGTTATACCAGCCTGCTAAATTACACCTGATGTTTACTGCCAAATTCAGTTATAGCCTTAACGCATTACAGCTGACTTGCGGTATGCTTTTTTGTAGCCTTTGGTGAGTCAGGGAACCCCTGATCCAAAGATGTTACTTGTACTTTTAAGAGTAGTCATTGGTGAAGTTGGTAATAGAAAAAACCCTTGAAGCGGCCCGGCTTTTGACTGGAGTGTTACCCGGCAAGTGGACGAAGTGATGGTAAGGCGGAAGCAAGAGAAAAGGACAAAGTCGCTTCGGTTTTATGAGACTAACACATCAAGTCAAAAGGGATTGCCGAGTACTGAAAGCACTTGCTACACATCAAGATTTTTAGGAGGCTAGTTTCCAGTTGCAGCGATAGCATAGAATGAAGTATAGTATTGTAGAGAGGGTAGGGGCCAGGGAAGCGGTTAAGAGAAGAGTAAGGTCGTCAAAGTAGGAACCAGGGAGAAGTAGCTGGTTAATAGGGCCGGTGCCGGTTTCCAACGGAACTGGAAGCACTGGTATCGGCCACGCCAAACTATAAATTACATTTAGAGAGTGTAAAGAATAGAACCTTAAACCCTGGGTGATACAACCACCGAAATAGCTTTGAGAACCTTTCTTTTATTGCCGTGGTGGCAACAGCTAATCTTCTTCCTCGAACATCGAAGTTTGCGGGCCTCGCTTCACTCGCTTCTTTTCCTTATGTTCTAACTGCTGGATGCTCTCGACCGGCGTTGGTAAATCCTCCGGCATAGCTCCGCCTAATTCCTCAATAAACCCACGGACCCTTTTCCCAACATCCTGATGGGCCTGGTTGGCGTTCTCTTTACCTTTGATTTTCTCTCGCCTGATTTTAGCTTCGGTCTGGGTGGCCCTGAAGAGATTGGCCGCCAGTTCTTCGGCTCCCATATGATCAAGTATTTTTTCGCTGGGCTTTAACCCCTTGCGCCTGGCAATATCTTTGGCTTTTTCACCGGCGTATAGGCCGCTGTAGCCGTGGTCCTGAAAGATGGCAAAGTCGAAGGTGGATACTACACCAGCTCCTTTGGCTGTGTCGGCTAACTGCTTATTGTGGTCGGTAAGCTGGCTGCGCAAGAATATCCGACGCTGTGCTTCGGTCAGCCCGGCCAGCTCGTCGGCTTCTTCCTGGCGGCGAGTCTGGACGGCGAAGTAGGTCTGGCCCTGCGCAACTATTTCTTTAGTAGGGTCGGCGTTTTGAATCACTAAATAGCAGGCGTACTGGGAAAGATTGAAGTCTTCCACCTTACGAAACGAGCCACTACCGATGGAGACCATTTTGATGGTACTATCAAAATGGTCTTCGGGTATCTGCCCACTATTAACGCAGGCTACCCTGGCCTTTTCAATAGCGGTCTTGAAGTTGCGCCAGTTGGTATAGCCTAAAATCTGGTAGAGGTCACGGGCGCTCCAGTATTCGTTGCCCGCCTCATCTTGCTGGCGGATAGCTTCAAATGGAGTTGTGTTAGTTTCTTTATTCACTTCACTTGTTACCCTTTTTTGGTCTTGTCTGGCATACGAGAAATTTAGCTAGAACACACATTTACCGTACCGTGTCTGTCACCACCACAGTTGGTGAGGTAGAGTAATTGTTTATGCAAGCGGTTCTTGCACAAATGTGACCTGCCTGCTGGATTATAGCACAGTATTTTTCGTTTTCGGGTGAATTTATTTCCATAGTCTGGCTTGCTTCCTACTAGAAAAGTAAACCTGCTTACCTTTTAGAACTTTATAGAAATCCTGTTCCTCTATTTCCCCCGGCAATTGATTTATGTAAAGTCTACATTGGCAAAAATCTTCCCGGAAACTATATTTCAAGAATTGTTATAATCTTTTCTTTCAGAAATCTCTTTAACCAGAAGGCTTCTCGGTCGGTTGTAAATTTACCACCAGGAGGTCTGCCCAATCGATTAAACTTTTAGGGCTAAGTTGGCTAAAGAGAGATTTGCCAGGTGGGAACGAAGTTGTGAGAGGTTTAGCTGTAAGAGTGATAGGAATTGGCGTACCAGTAAGGCCAGTTGGTGCAGAATTTAGCGGATTGGTCAGGTTCCCATCATCACAGGCGCAGAGAAAAATAGAAATGAGGAGCACAACAAAACCTTGCCGGAACTCTATCTTTTTACGTAATGACTTTTTCACAGCAATTACTCTACTATTTATCTAAATAATCCAACTCGCGTAAGAAATACTTGTGTTTGGTCAGAGCCATTTGTTATTAAACAAGCGTTTAAGATTTACCAAACATAAGAGGGGATTTTAGCCGGAAAAGACCCATCATATATGGAAGTTACCACGCACTTGTCAATTCCCGGATTTTAAACACCTTCAAATGGCTGAATACGACACCTCAAGCGCTCTTGCTGTTTCCAAAATGATTCAAGTGGAAAGCGCAATATGATGCCAGGGCCGGCATTGAAGGCACGTTAGCCCAGGGGGTTAGTGCTTTTGAATTACGAGGCTGCCGCTATTGGATGTTAGCCAAAACTCATTTGCAGCATCTAGCGACAGCGACCGCCATGAACATCGTGCGATTGTCGGCCTGGCTAGAAGGTCATCCCCATGCTCCGCCGCGTACTTCGCGTTTCGCTAGACGGGCACTGGCTGGTTGAGCTGGACAAAGTGAATTCGGCAATAGCGTCCTATGCTACTCAAGCCTCTAAATGTTCTTGAATCGATTTGGTCTAACAGCGTCTTTGCAGTTAGGCAAGCCAGCCAGTTCAAACGAGTAGAGAGTAAAAAGTAAAGGTTTATACCGAGCTATTTAATAGTAAGGGTGGTGCTAAAGATTGTCGGTGTAGTAACATGCATATAATAAACCAATAATAAAGCCTCTTACTTTGACAAGTTTGAGGCTTATGTTATCCACTGAATTGTTTATTGTATTGAACGGTGTTTTTTACAAGTGAAAAAGACACCACGGAAAGTTCGGGAGACCCTCTTTTGGTTCCTACTATGGTCCAACGCGAGCTATAATGGTCCCAGGAAATCAGACACGGGATAGCGACGGTTTAAGGTGATACAATTGGTAAATGATAACAAAAACTACCAGGAAATCTTACCAACCG
>JAYSYV010001382.1:0-3137 GCA_043727245.1 Chloroflexota bacterium
ATAATTTATGAATCTGATCGAGAGTCCGCTTACCGCGATTTTATTGCAAGTAGGCGAACCGGCCTTAACCCGGCGCAAACATACCCTGGAAATCCTGGGAGCGGCCCTGGCGGCAGTTGACCCAGGCCAGGCTGTGCGCCAGGCCGTATCTTTTGCATCAGGCACAAATAAACTGGTAGTGGCGGGTCGAGAGTTTTATCTGGACCCGTTCGGCAAAGTAATTGTGGTGGGGGCGGGCAAGGCCGGTACTCCAATGGCCCAGGCGATAGCTCAAGTCCTGGGCCAACGCCTGACCGGGGGAATAGTGACGGTAAAGTATGGCTATGGCCCTGCCGGGGATTCGACTGCCGGGCCTATTCAGTTCCGGGAAGCCGGGCATCCGGTCCTGGACGAAGCCGGTATCAGGGCTACCGCTGAAATTACCGGCTGGCTGGAAGGACTGGAGCCGCGTGATACGGTCCTGGCCCTGATTAGCGGCGGCGGTTCGGCGTTATTGGAAGAACCGGTCGAAGGTGTTTCGCTGTCCGACATGCAGACCCTGGCTAACGCCATGCTCAAAAGCGGCGCAACCATCAACCAGATGAACGCAGTCCGCAAACATCTCTCACGGGTAAAAGGCGGACAACTGGCCCGGCTGGCTGCTCCGGCCCGGCTTATCGGCCTCCTGTTGTCGGACGTAGTGGGTAGCCCACTGGATGTGATTGCCAGCGGCCCGACCGTACCAGATACCACTACTTTCCAGGATGCCTGGGCTATTTTAGAACGGCTGGGCCTGACCGGGCCTGGGGCTATAGCGGAGCCAATCCGGGTTTATCTTCACAAAGGACTGGCTGGTCAGGCTCCTGAAACACCTAAACCGGGCGACCGGCTGTTTGAGCGGGTTTATACAGTTGTAGTCGGGGATAATCGAGTAGCAGCTCAGGCCGGACTGGCTAAAGCCCGCCAGCTTGGTTTTAACACCATGCTGCTTTCGACCTTCATCGAAGGCGAGGCTCGTGAGGTAGCTAAAGTGATGGCCGGGGTGGCTCGCGAGATTCTAGCGACCGATAACCCGGTTGCGCGTCCGGCCTGTCTGATTGCCGGTGGCGAAACTACGGTAACAATTCGGGGTGAGGGTCTGGGAGGCCGGAACCAGGAAATGGCCCTGGCGGCAGCCCTGGCAATTGACGGGTTGGAAAATGTGTTGATTGTGCCGCTGGCAACCGACGGCAGCGATGGGCCTACCGACGCGGTGGGGGCTTTAGCCGAGGGCGATACCATTTCGCAAGCCCGCCGCCTTAATCTGGACCCTTACGACTACCTGCAAAGAAATGACGCTTATCATTTCTTCGAAAAGGCCGGAGGCCTGCTGAAAACCGGCCCTACCAATACCAATGTTAATGACCTGACCCTGATATTAGTCTGGTAATTAAAAAAGCCCTTCCGAAATTAGAAGGGCTTTTCTGAGTTGAAAGAACTAGGAAACTCTACGACGACCTCTGCCGGTAATGGCACGGGCGAGGAGAATAATTATAACAGCGCCGAGAGTAGCGGCGAGAATGGTTCCAAGTAATCCATAAGTGGTTATGTTGAGTAGGCTCAAGACAAATCCACCCACGAAAGCTCCTACGATACCGAGAATAATATCCCCAAGAATACCGTTACGACTGCGAGTAATAACGCTGGCAAGAATACCTGCGATTAACCCGACAATAATCCACCACAATAAGTTTGTACCATCAATATTGATGGTCTGTCCGACCAAAAATGTACTCATTTTCTTTCGTTCCTTTCCTGTATTGTCTTTAGTTCAACTTAAATCTTATAAGTTTTTTGCTTTCCTGGTTGCGTTTCATCAACGCTTCTATATTTAGTACTAATGCAGATTGCGTGCCACGATAGGTTTACTGGTTTCGATTGGAGTATTGACCTTAACCATAGTGGCATTTTAGCCTATAATAAAGGTATAACAGAAAACCTTTAGAAAAAGAAAACTTTTAGTGGAAGGAACTAACCCGATGCCTTTGCAATTAGCCAATATAGTTATTGATTGCCAGAACCCGGAGAAACTAGCTGAGTTCTGGTCGGAAGCAATCGGTTACACTAAAGTTGGTATTTTTAACCAATATGCGGTGCTGGAAGACCCGGCCAGGAAGGGTTCCAATCTGCTTTTGCAGCAAGTACTGGAGCCGCGTTCGGGCAAAAACCGGGTCCACTGGGATTGGTTAGCCCCAAATAAAGCCGAGCAGCAGTCCGAAATTGCAAGACTGATAGAGCTGGACGCTACCAAAATTAGCGAAACCCAGGAGTCTGATGCCAGTTGGACGGTCATGCAAGACCCTGAAGGTAATGAGTTTTGTGTGGCGTTCCACTAGGCCGGGTTTCGTTAGAAATAGAATATTCTTAAAACTGGGAAACCATGTTTAATTCGGTCAGGCGTGGGGCAAAGATTTCGTGGAAGACCAGCGCCGCCGCGCCGACTGCTCCGGCATCTTTCCCAGCTAACGAAAGTTCTACGCTTACCTTGCGTACATTACGGGTAAGTAGGCGACTTTTTAGGGCTTTTTCGACTTCTTCCTGGTAAATCGGGCCTGCTTCGGCCATGTGCGTGCCGCCTAAAACTATCAGGCGCAAATCCAAAAGACCCACCATGTTGACCACTCCGGTGGCTAACATCCGGGCTGAGTACCGCAACTCTTGCAGGGCCAGGGCATCACCCGCCAGGGCCGCCGAGGTTACTGCCGTAAGATTCAGTTCGGCAGGAGCAAGAGAAGAAAGGACGCTGCTGGCCCCGTGTTCCAGGCGCAGCAGCACAGCGGATACGATGCGGCTGGGTGAGCAATAGGTTTCCAGGCAGCCCTGGTTGCCGCAAAAGCACAACGGGCCATCAATATCAATGGTCATGTGGCCCAGTTCACCGGCGTTAGTTGTATCGCCCCGGTAAGGTTGGTTTTCGATAAAGATACCCGCTCCCAGCCCCATACTCATAAATATATAAGCGAAATTGCGAACACCCTGCGCTCCCCCGACCCACCGTTCGCCAACTGCCGCCGCCGTGGCATCGTTATCTACAATCACCGGCAAGCCGATTCTCCCGGCCAGGTCTTGTTTCAGGGCTACTTCGTGCCAGTTCCAGCCGAACAGGTCGAGCGGTTCGT
>JAYSYV010001383.1:0-3136 GCA_043727245.1 Chloroflexota bacterium
GGGTCGGCCCGGCTTTCGCCCACTTTAACTTTGTTGACAAAGACCTGTATCAGGGGCGGATTTTGAGCGCCTCGGATTTTCAGGTGGACAGCGTTAGGCGAGGCCGGATTCAGGGAAAGCGGTATTTCCACCACGCCCACGGCCAGGGTGTTGGTGGGAGTTCTGGTACTGCCGGTCCAGCGCAAGCGGGCGGGTGGGTCGCCGGGTTCGTCGCCCAGAAAGCCTTTGATATAGGGGCCATCGCCCAGTTCGCCTACACCAAGCCGAAAATCACCGCGCAACGAATAGGCCGCCATTAGCAGCAGCCAGGCTACTAGCCCGGTCAGGGCCAGGAAAATCAGTGGATTTAATAGCCGGTTTGCATCGAGCTTAAAAGACTTAAAAATCAACATCAATAGTCAGACTCTGGCCGGGTTGCATATTTGGTATCAATAGTTGGGCCGCTTTAAATCCAGCCGACCCATTGGCCTGGCGGATTTGGGCCGGTACGGTTAATGTTACCCCTTCCAGACCGTTTTGAGCATGGTTTGTCACTACCAGGCTGACTTTTTTGCCACCCTCCTGCCAGTTAGCGGCCACTTCCACCTGGGCAGCATCTTTGCGGAACTGGATAAGGTTGGTCACGCTGTCCACCCACAGACCCTCGGCCCGTTTCTGGGTGGCATACTGTACAACGCGCAACCATGCCTGTTGGTCGCTCGGTACGACAACCGATTCGGGATGGGTCCAGATTGAGCCATAGCCGCGCCGCCGGAGCAATTCATTAATCAGATTATAGGCGGTCGCTTCGCTGCGGTCGCCCGCTTCAAGCTGGTAATCGTTTAAGATGGTCAGTTGAGGCACGTTTTTAACCTGATTGAGGTAGAAATAAGTGTTGCACGGCCCGGCGAACGCGGCAAAAATCACCTTGTTATCAGCGGTGCGCTTGCAGTTATCGAACTGTAAATTGCCTTTATCCAGGTTGCGGACCATCTGGTCCTGGTCGTAGAGGCGCGTGACCGAAGTAAAGCCGCGCTGGGCCAGCACATTGTACCAGTCCGCGGTCAGGCTGTTGCTGGACTTCCAGGGGAAAGCGAAACTGCGTACCGGCGGCAGCTTGCGGACCAGGGCGTACTGCAAAAAGGTATCCATATCGCCCGCGAACTCCTGGACTGTCGTACCACGCACATACAAATGCCCGAAGGTGTGGCTTTGAATATCCTGCCCGGCAGCGTTCAGCCGGTCGGTCTGGTCGCCAAAGTACCAGGCCGGGGTGGTCTTATCCGTGCCGTAGGGGTCCAGGCCGTACCAGGGATGGGTCAACCAGTAGTTACCTTCCCAGCCATTCTGGGAATTGGCCCATTTATAGGTCGGGTTGCCTACGAACTTTTGTTGCTGGGTATTGCCGTCCAGCAAATTATAGCCGGTGGCGTAAAAAGTCCCTTTAACCTGAAACTGGCTAAAGATGTCCAGCAGGTAATCGGCTCCGGCCCGCATGGCATTGCCGCGTTTTACGGCATCAGCCACGGCGGCGGTTATATCCTGGTTGGTGATAGTGGTTCCGCCGCCTTCGCTCTCGCCCGGCACAGGTGCGCCGCCCCGGCTGTGAATCAGGCCGCCCATAGCGCTTTCCCAGTCGAAGGAAAATGATAGCGCTGCCCTGGCGTAATTCGGCATCGGCTCGACCCGGATAGAGTCATCAGCCAGGGCGAAGTTGGTTAACTGGACGGTTGTTCCGGGTGTAAAGACCAGTTGCAGGTAAGTCGCGCCCGGTGGAACCGAGCGGCTATCCACGAACGGCCCGCCCTTCCAGTCCTGCCGCCAGGATTGGATAAGCTGGTTGTCGGACGGTTTAACTGCCTCGTGTCCCTCATCGGTCCAGACCCAATCCAGGAAGCCGGGGCCGGTGGCCTCGAACTGCAAGCGATAAACTTTGCCGCCCTGCACCGGGATAACATAGGGTTTTAAGGATTGACCGGCCCCCAGGCTAACCGGGCCGCTTCTGGCACACCCGGCTGGCACATCTTGCACGAACCATCCGGCAAACTGGCGGTCGGTGCATACAAACTGGCCGTTGTAAAGCAGGTTATTCGAGTCGCCAAAGGCGAAGGCGGGCCGAGTTGGGCCGCTCAAAGCCGTAAACAATGTGCCAAACAGGGCGACCAGAGCTAAAGCGGCGGCGGCTTTTTGCGGAGTGTTAACTCGCGGGGTAAACCGCCAGACCGCCAGACCCAGGCCCAGCAGGACCGCCACCGGCATTAAGTAAAGAACTGCCCCAAAATTGGCAAAGGGACCGGGCGGAGCCAGCAGGTAATACAGCCCGACCCCGCCGGTAGCCAGGGCCGGGAGCCAGCTTTGTTCCAGGCGCGTCAGAAACATAAAACGCTCGTGCCAGACTGCCACCCCTATCGCCAGCGGTGGCAATGCGCTCAACGCGAAATCCACTCGCAAGGTTCCGCTGCCCAAGGGCCGCCGGAGCAAGGCCACTACTAAAGCCACTAGAATCAGGCTAAAGAACAGAACCGTTTCCCGGCGTTTGCCGCGCTGTCCGTATAAAGCCGCCAATCCCCAGACCCCAAAAAGCACCACGAACGGCCCGAACAAGCCCCGGTCCGGGCTGAAGAAAATATCCCGCAAGTTGTTCAGGCTAAAACCACCCAGGAACTGCCCGCCTAGCGATTGGGATGCTGTATCGTTCAAAAGGAAACCGTAACTGAAGGTCCAGGGTCGGCCAAAAGCCAGCCAGTTGTAGGCCGTCAGAGGCAGCAATCCTATTAACCAGGCTCCGGCCAGAGCCGGGCCGGATTTGAGGGTAAAACGGCGCGTCCAGAGCAAATAAACCGGGAAAAGCAGGCTCCAGGCCAGGTTGGGATAATCCACCGCCACCCCCAGACCTAAAACCAGGCCGAGCGCCACCGCTCGCCAGACTCTTAGCCGGGGATTGCCCTCCGGCCCCAGTTCACGCGGCAAAGGTGGCAAAGCCAGCCACAAAGCCACCGCCAGCAAAAGCGCCGTGAAAACGCCCGGCCCGAAAGTTCCGGCTTCTCGCCAGAGGGCCGAGGCCAGGCCCAGGGTAAAAATAGCATAGTAAGTCGAATGGCGGGCCGAACCCAACCGGCGACAGGCCGTGAATACCGCCAACAACACCCCGGCCCCG
>JAYSYV010001384.1:0-3134 GCA_043727245.1 Chloroflexota bacterium
TCGGCCAGATTATCCAGGGCCACCAGCCAGTTGGTTTTCCAGTGGGCGTAACAGATAAAGCCGGTCCAGCTTTCGTCTTCCAGTTCAGCCGGGACTTCCAGGGGCGGCGGCGGAAATAAATCCGGGTCGCCAATATAGGCCCAGACTAGCCCGACTCTTTCGGTGGTCGGGTAGCCCTTGAGCTTGAGGCGCTTGAGCAACTTGCTTTCCGGGCCTTCCGCCGGAACGGCCGTACAGTTGCCTTCGCCGTCATAGGCTATGCCGTGATAGCCGCAGACAAGCTGGCCCTCTACCACATCCCCCAGCGATAGAGCCGCGCCCCGGTGCGGGCAGAAATCAATAAAAGTATGCGGTTTGCCCTTGTCGTCCCGGTAGACAACCAGTTCTTCGCTCAGGGCTTGGATCGCAACCGGGGCATTGGTCAGTTTTTCCGAAGGTAACATGACATACCAGCGATTGCGTAAGCCCTTTTTAAGCCCTTCCTCGACCCCTTCGCGGCGGTGAGTGACAGTAGTATTGGTAGTTGCCATTCGACTCTTCTCCTCATCCTGAAGCAAAATCTATTGAATTTTTGAGTTTAAGCTTTTTGCTTCAAACTCCTTAATCTAGTAGCCTCTGGCGGCCTTACGGGCCAGGTCCATGGCGCTTCCTTCTGGGTAATTAGGCAGTTTGGGTTTACCTGCTCCCAGCATGACCAGCATCAGGGCATCGCCCTCAGTATCGTTACGCAGACCCCGGTACATTCCGGCTGGCGTGAAAATCATGTCACGCGGGCTTAGAACTATTTCTTCCTCAACCCCGTTTTCTTCCCAGAAAATTGTCACCTGGCCCTGAATTACAAAAAAAACTTCCTCGACATCATGATGGATGTGCAGCGGGCCTTCGCACCCGGCGGGCAGCAGCATGGTACTCAGGGTAAAATTTTGAGCTTGCAGGATGTTAGGGTCGTCGTGCTGACCAGTCCCGCCGCCGCCCAGATAGCGAATCTGGGCCCGTCTGTAATTGGGCGAAACTTTGGTCTGGAAGTCCAAAGCGCCCCAATCTTCCTCACGGGTCGAAAACTTGACGGTCATTTTATCCATGCGCTCTTTTAAAGATAAAGAAGTATCATTTTCGGTTGATATTGGCATAGCTATCTCCTCTCTATTAATTAACAAAACTAAACATCTGGCAGAGTTTAACCGGGCTATTGGCTATTAGTGAAAGACAAAACCACCGTTGACGGTCAGGAGTTGCCCGGTAATAAAATCGGCATCATCCGAGAGCAGGAAAACCACCGCGCCGGTGATATCTTCCGGGAACTGCTGGCGCTGAATGGCGCGGCCTTCTACATAAGCTTTGTGGCGGCCCGGCGCTACGGTGGAGGTGGCTTCGGTCAGGGTCAGACCAGGGGCAATCGAGTTAATCGCGATATTATACTCTCCCAACTCGCGGGCCAACGAACGAGTCATGGCGATAATTGCCCCTTTGCTGGCGACATAGTGCAACAGAACCGGCGCACCCCACAGGGCCGTATCCGAAGCCAGGTTTACGATTTTGCCTTTACCACGCTCTCGCATTAACGGCACTAAAGCCCGGATTGCCAGCCAGGTTCCTTTGACGTTCACGCCAAGCACCCGGTCGAAAGTGGCTTCGTCAATTTCGTCAAAGCGTTTCCCGCCTACCCCCGAAGCAATCGCGGCGTTATTGACCAGGCCGTCTATACCACCCCAGCGTTCGCGCAGAGCGGCGGCCAGGTTTTCCAGGCTTTTGGCCTGGGTGATGTCAGTCTGATGGGCGTATACGTCGGCCCCGGTTTCGCGCAAAGCCTGAGCGGTTCTTTCACCGAGCGCCCCGTCAATTTCGGCAATCGCCACGCGAGCGCCTTCCCCGGCGACTCGTTCGGCAAAAGCCCGGCCCAGACCCTGCCCGCCCCCGGTAATTACAATATTCTTGCCTTCCAATCGGCCCATCAAAATGATTCTCCTGGTATTTGTTTATAATAATACGTTGAGCAGTCCCGGTTTTAAGCTAAATCTTCCGGGTTATGACCTAATTTTCGCAGCATTTCAGCTAACTTTTCGGCTCTTTGCCACTGGGCCTCGGCTTCGGTCAGTCGAAGTTGACCTTCAGCGGTGTAGAGCTTTAATCCTTCCGGTTCGACCACCAACCAGCTTTCCAATTCTTCACTCCACAACCGACCATTTTCATCTTTAACCAAAAGCTCGTACTGGCCTGATATAGGGTTTTCGCGCCAGCCAATTAATCGGTTATATCTGCGCCACTGTTTAGTCCAGACTGTTTGTTCGTTAGGGTCGTAAACGAAATACTCGTTGATGCCCATTGCATTGTATCTGGCTGGTTTTTCTTCCAGGTCTTGCCGCCAGGTTTCTTTGCTGGCTATTTCAAAGACGATCCTGGGTGATGGGCTATTTCCCCCCACATAATAACTTGATTTGTCTTCCGGTTTGCGATCTTTGGGAAGGCCATCCACAACTGCTATATCCGGGCTGATGGAAGTTTCGGTAGGATTGGCCGTCTGGTAAAAGTTGACGTTGCTTATTACTCCGACTTGTTTGCCATGAAAGAGCCATTGCAAAACAACAATTAAATATTGAATAACAAGAAAATGGTCTACGCTTTGCGTCAATTCTGCACCCTCTACCTCGTGCATATCGTAATAGCGTTCTATGCGGTTGGTTTTAATAGTCATGATAAATACTCTTTGCTCTGTATTAATTCTGTGTTTACCTTAAATTGATTATAGCATAGCCCTGTTACCCATAAAATCCGATGGCGGAGTTAAAGTACTGCCTGATTGGTCAATTTTTAGGCTGAAAAGCCATTTACTCAGCACGTTTCTAAACTAATCCTCTGCCCACTAATTACTATTATATACGTGCATTTGTTTGACAAGTATGTTATAATGTTCACGAACACTTATATGGGCCGAGGTTTGAGGCTGCGCCAAGGGCGCTGCCAGTCTCGCGGGAATGTTTTAATGGTTAGCGCTACAGCGCACCCCAGTTTTCCTCTTACAAAAGCTTTCCCCCTTGTCGCTTTAATTGCTCAGTTTAATTAACAGGGATACGCATATTCTGTCTCCAATCAGGGATAGACAGATTTTGCAGGATGATTTCATCTGATTCAGATGA
>JAYSYV010001385.1:0-3134 GCA_043727245.1 Chloroflexota bacterium
ATAAAGGTACTGGCTACCGGGGTGAAACCAGCTTTACGCCGGTCGGGACTGCCGCTGTCGCACCGGCTGCGCCGACCCCCACACCAAAATAATCTAAGGGGTAGGGTTTGGTTTAATTGAGAGAGAGGTAGGCCGGGCCAGTTTGCCGGTGTGACAGTTCAGTTGGCGGCGAACGCCAGAGCTATAGCACACCCGAACTAGCTGGCCTGCCTGTTCTATAACTTTATATTTAGGATGATGCTCTGGGTAGCCGGTGATATCTTTTTAAGGATATTACTGGTCGCAGTATCCACCCTGGTCATCTGGTCCACATACTGCTGCATTTTGAGTTATTATTGTATTTCACCCATTTCACGTATAGGGTTCCGTCCTCCTGTAATCTGTTTCAATTCTTCGTTGCTCAATTCAGCTGAAACAGCTTCTTCACTGGATTTACCTTTGTCTTGCATAGTGGAAACCTCCTATTTGAACTTACTAAACCATAATTTCATTGTAACCGATAGGGGCAAGAGATTTAGCCAGCCTAACGGCTGAATTGTCCCATCTGGACCGCCTAGCGGCCTGCCGGAGTAATCGAAATAACTGCCGCTTATAGACAAAGCGTGTCTGTGTCAATTTAGAACTATTAGAATTACAGGTAGTACCATTCCGGCCAAAATAAGGCTCTCTCCGATAAATATACTGCTCGTGCGGGGACGCTACCCCCTAGTTGGTATCAATCGGTTTTTGGATATAGCCGGGTTCCGAAAATCTAGCTAAAAGGAAGGGTTTAAGTTAGAAGTTTCAGCCTGGATTAGGTAACCGAGTGGCCCAAAGAAGCGTATAATTCCAGAAGCGCACGTAAACACATGAGGAGAAATATGACAATGCAAAATAATAACGATGAAGCGTCTAAACACAATAAGCTTGTTCAATCTACTTTCTCGCTACATCGCGGCCAGTCGGAAAAGCTTGATATGCTGGTTGAAAATTACTTTTCACGAACCGGCAAGCGAATAACTCGTGATGAAATCATCAGAGTGCTTATTGACGGCTCCAACCTCTTCATGATTATGGATAAACTGGAGAAGTGAGTAAGGGTTTAATCCTACCAGGGCAATACTGGTATGGTAGTACGTACCTACACGGTGGCGGATAGGCGGGTACTGTAGCAGTAAAAGGGCAAGGGAATTATTATATGAGTGATTTAGATGACCTAAAAACGAAGATTTTAGAGAAAGCCAGAGAGCGCAAAGCCGATTACGCGCACCCGGTTAGCATTTCCGACCTGATAGGTGAATTTGGCGAACATAATAAGGGGCTTATACAACAGGCGCTATTTGCATTGACCCTGGACGGTAAAATTGGCACTAAAGGGGCCGCCGGTGGCTTAACCATCAATAAAGTTTATTAATAAAAAAGGTGGAACTGAGTATAAGAAACTGTTATAGTTTCTCCCACCTTTGTTAGTTAAGTCTCCTGAGAGCATAACAGATTATCCTAAATGCCGTAAGACCCCTTGCGTGAGCGTAGGGGATAGGCTAAAGCCCACCCGCAAGAGGTGTAAGGCATTCATTTCTTGCGTCGCAAGCAAACCAATAGACTGCTTGCACATATCTAATAATAATGGTATAATCTTTGTATGAATACAGAGATTAAAACCAACTCCAATATTGCCTATACGTGCCGGTATCACCTGGTTTTCTGCCCTAAATACCGGCGCAATGTTCTTACCTCTCCAATAGACGAACGGCTCAAAACTATCATTCTTGAGACAATCGAAAAGTGGGGACAAGAGTTCATTGAAATGGAAGTCTCCCCTGACCACGTTCACCTGTTGGTTGGCTGTGACCCTCAATTCGGTATTCACCGACTGGTCAAGTTCATTAAAGGGGCAAGTTCTCACCAACTCCGTAAAGAATTTCCTGACCTTAAACGCCGTTTGCCTAGCCTGTGGACGAACTCTTACTTTTTGGCAACTACAGGTGGTGTAACTATCGAAACAATGAAGAAGTACATCGAAAGCCAAAAGGGTAAGTAGTCGGTGATTACTCGCAAAGCCTACAAATTTAGAATATTCCCTACCAAAGCCCAGCAAACTAAACTGGAAGCTACTCTGGGGCTTTGCCGGGAACTTTACAATGCCCGTGGTGGCTACATGGCCTGTCCGCCGAGCTATTTCCAGGTTACATCTCCTTAAGCCACCCTCTGGTAACGATGATGTAACCCACCCAAAACTGGAAAAGCCACTATTTTACCGCTAGAGTTTGCCGAAGATGCAGCTTTTATTGGTGTGGCTTGCCCAATTCCTTGATGCGGTCGCCACAAGTTATAATACTCCACAAATTCCTTCAACACTCGCTTCAAATGCGGCTCATTAAAGATCAAAAAATGGTCAAGCAATTCTCGCCGAATTGTGCCCATCAGGCGCTCACAATTTGCATTCGCATTTGGCGCTTTGATGGGAGTTTTTAAAACTTCAATACCCGCTCCTTCGGCCACCTGCTTAAAATGAGAGCCAAATTTGGTATCATTATCCCGGATCAAATACTTTGGCCGCTGCTCAAAAGGGGTTGCTTCTCTGAGTTGTTGAGCGGTCCATTCGTCAGTAGGATGAGATGTAACTCCAACATGAATTATCTTCCGGCTGCCTAATTCCATAATTACAAAAGCGTAAAATTGCCGGAAGAAAATGTCATTAACAGGTAAGAAATCGCAAGCCCAGATCTGGTGAGAGTGGTTCTTAAGGAAAGTGGACCAATTTTGACTGGTAGAACGAGGGGGTTTAGCCTGACCTTGCCGCATATACTTCTGAATGGTGCGTTTGGAAACTTTAATGTTTAGCTTTAAGAGCTCTCCCTGAATTCTTTCAGCACCCCACAGCCGGTTTTCGGAGGCCATCTTCTTTATAAGCAGAATTGTTTCTTCAGGTATTTTAGGTTTTCTACCTTTAGGTCTGGATTTGAATTTCCAGAAGAGCTTGAAACCGGCTCGATGCCATTTGAGGAGCGTTTCGGGTTTGGCGATGAGCAAAGCCTGACGCCAATTGGTAACCAACCCAGCTAGAATTACTAAAATCACTCGGTCTATGGGCCGTAACTTTGGTTTAGTAACTTGACGCTGTAGAACAATTAATTGCTGTCGCAGCAAGGCAT
>JAYSYV010001386.1:0-9526 GCA_043727245.1 Chloroflexota bacterium
ATCGCTCAGATAGCTGATTATGACTATCCCGGCGGTCGCTCCAACGGCCCAACCCGGCCCAAAAGCGGCCAGGACAAAGCCAATCGCCTCAATAATTACACACACTATCCATAGCCCAAAGAAAGCTGCTACGGAATTGGCTGAATTCACCGGGACATTAAAAACCCAGGTACTCAGCCCGAAAATTGTCCCGATAAACCCCATAAGCAGGGCCGAGGATACAATGGCTACCCCAAAGTTGGTCAGCAATAATAGCCAGCGCGGTTGTGGGGTACTCAGCACAAGCTCCAACCGCCCCTCGTTCTCCTCCGAAGTCCAGCTTGCTACCTGTACCACCGCGTAAGCGGCTACCAGCAGCACCATGAATAAAAAGACAAACAAGGTTAAGATATTTTCGTTGCTGGTCAGGTTCAAGAAGCCCAACTGGGCGAAAATGCCCACGTTGTTCAAAAGGTCAAGCATGCTTGCTTTAATGTCGTCGAACACCGCCAGGCTGAGCAATATGTAAGCCGAAAGGCTCAAACCCCAGATAAGCACTCCCGGCAGGGCCATTCTCAGGCTAAAGGCGAAATTATTGGACAGCCAGATTGATTTAGGTTCTGTAAGCGTGCGAACACTTCTGGGCCGAGTTAGTTTGCTGCTCTTGAATAGCTCGAATTCAAAGAACCCGTCATGGTCGCGCTGCTGGTACATCCATAGGGCTACCCCCACCAGAACTACTATTAAAAGGGCCAAAACAGTTATGCCGCCCCAGTTAGTACCCACGCTGCGGGCCAGAGGTTGGCTCAAGCTGGCATAGTAGTAAGGATAGATGTACCGGGTCCATTGCAGTGACTCCAGGTTGGCTACCAGATTGTTAAGCAGGTAGGTTGCCGCCATAATACCCCCGGCCCAACCCGCCGCCGCTTTGCGAGTGGTAAGCTGGCTGAACAGCAAGGCCAACCCGGCAATGACCAGGGCTGTCACAGCCCAATTTACATGAGCCATAACCGCGCCAACCGGGTCAAGCTCGACTTTAACAGAGATAGCCCCCACGATCAGGCCCAGGCAGCTAATAGTGACTATTACCAGTAGCGTCACTACAAGGGCAGCCCACTTTTGTAACAGCACCGAGAGCCTGGTGTGCGGAGTGCTAAGGAGCAAATCCAGGCTACCACGTTCTTCTTCTCCCCGAATAAGGCTGCTACCGGCTAAAAGCGCCCAGATACCCAGCAGGACAGGCATGGCGCTGCCAATCCTGTTTCCTATAAAGCCACCAAAAGTATCCAGGTCGTAAACTTTCCCGGTTAAAAAAGCGAAGGAGTCTACCGTTTTTTTATAATCTTCGATAATTTTGGCCTGGTTAGGGCCAGCTCCGAACACGCTGTTATAGGCAAATCCATAAACCAGCATCAACAGGCCCAGGCCACCACCCCAGATAAGCATCTGGCGGCGATTATCACGCAGGGTCTTGAGAAAAACATTTTGCAACATTTGTCTGCCTCCTAATTCGCCTGGTTATCGTTGCGGTAGTAATCCAGGAAACTCTCTTCCAAAGAAGGTTCACGGCTGATGAAGTTGACCAGGGGGTAGTTTGCCGCTGTTTTCACCACCTGGTCAAGCGCATCGGCCCGGACAATAAAGTGCAAAACCTCGTGCGAAGCTACTAAAGATTTCTCCACGTGGTCAACACCCGGCAGCTTCTCAAATACGTCAAGTGGAACCGGCCCCGCAAAGGTTAACTCTAATTGATGGCTCTTTAGGTCACTCAGGTCGGCAATATTACCAACTTTGACCAGTTGCCCTTCCCGGATAATACCTACCCGGTCGCAAATCTTCTCCACTTCGCTCATAATATGGGATGAAAAGAAAATTGTGCTGCCCTCCTGGCGAGCCTCACCGACCATTTTATAAAATTCTTGCTGGTTAAGCGGGTCCAGGCCGCTAGTCGGTTCGTCCAGCACCAGCAAGCGAGGCCGGTGCATGAGTGCCTGGATGATACCCACTTTTTGCTTGTTGCCGCGTGAGTACTGGCGAAACTTCCTGGAAAGGTCTAGTTCCAGCCGCTCGGCCATACTCTTTACCCGCGACCAATCCACGCCGCCTCGCAAATTGCCGAAGTATTCGAGAGTCCTGGCTCCGGTCAGGTTTGGGTAAAAGGAAAACTCGCCAGGCAGGTAGCCTAAAAGCTTCTTTATCTCTACCGAGTCCCGCTGGCTGTCCAGGCCCAGGACCGATACCTGGCCGTTGGTGGGCTTTATCAGGTTCAATAGAATACGGATAGTAGTGGTTTTGCCCGCGCCGTTCGGGCCTAAAAAGCCGAATACTTCGCCCTCGCGAACATCCAGGTTTAAATCGGTAATACCGCGTGTCTGACCATATTGTTTGGTTAAATTCTGAGCCTGGATAGCCAGCCCGGTTGCCTGCTGGGACCGGTTGGTTTTAGCCATCTGGGATACTGCATCCATTTTGGAAACCTCTTTTTAACATTCCTTATATTGTGACCAGGTGGTCACAAAACTATTATATACCATATTGCAAGGGCTGCAAGTACCTGAATACTTTATTAATATTGGACTTCAGGCTTATTCATTTTAGGGCTTCTTAAGCCGTAAAGTATGGTTTTTGTTCTAAATGAAAGCTATTAAATAATTAATATGGCCCATATCTTGCTAGATATAGGACTATACTACTAACTGTGCATGGGATAATGCTGTCTCATAGGCATATAAATCATAAGGGTATGAATATTAAAATGAATATTATTAGTTAAAAGAGGAGTCAGATGACTGCGTCTATTACGGTTGAAGATGTGCCTAAAAATCCTATATTTGACCAAAAAATAAAACTGGTTGAAACCATTTTTGAAAAAGTTCTTGAAAAATTAAAAGAACACGCCCATGTGCCAACTGCTACCTACCGGTTGCAATTCAACAAGGGATTCACTTTTAAACAGGCCCAGGAAGTAGTCGATTATTTTGCCCGCTTAGGCATCAGCGACCTCTACGCTTCACCTTATTTCAGGGCGCGGCCCGGCAGTATGCACGGCTACGACATCGCCAACCACAACGAATTAAACCCTGAAATCGGCACATACGAAGAATACGATGCCCTGGTTGAGGAATTGCACCGTCAGGGTATGGCCCAGATTCTCGATACGGTCCCCAATCACATGGGTATTGGCGAACCCAGCAATACATGCTGGATGGACGTTTTGGAGAATGGCCGCTCCTCGGTCTACGCCCCATTTTTTGATATTGATTGGAGTCCGATCAATCCCAAGCTGACCAATAAAGTCCTCTTACCCACCCTGGGAGAGCAGTACGGAACTGTCCTGGAAAATAAAGAACTACAATTGAGCTTTAACCCGACTGAAGGTAAATTTCTCCTGCATTATTACGACAGTCTTTTCCCGGTCAACCCGCGCTCCTACAGCCTCATTCTGGAACAGGACAAAGACCTTTTTCTGGAAGAACTGGGGCCGGAAAGCGAAGCTACCCTGGAATATCGGAGTATTTTAACCGCCCTGGGCCACCTGCCCTTCCACTACGAAACCGACCGGGACAAGAGCCTGGAACGCAACCGCGAAAAAGAAATTATCAAACGCCGCCTGGCCGCGCTCTGCACCCTGGAACCGAAGGTTGAGCAATTTATCGAGCGGAACATTACCATTTTCAATGGGAAAGCCGGGGAACGGTCCAGCTTTGACCTGTTGGACAATCTGATGGACCAGCAACCCTACCGCCTGAGTTACTGGCGAGTGGCAGCGGAAGAAATCAACTACCGGCGGTTCTTCGATATAAACGAGCTGGTAGCGGTCCGGGTGGACCAGTTGCCGGTCTTCCGAGAAACCCACCGCATGGTCATGCAACTCTTACGAGACGGCAAGCTGAACGGCCTGCGGATTGACCACGTGGACGGGCTACGCAATCCCTGGGCCTATTTCCAGAATTTGCAAGAGGCTTTTTACCTTGAAATGTGCCGCTTGCAGATGACCGAAATGGAGGAGCAGCTAGATGGGCTGGACCGGACCGCCCTGGAAACGGCCTTGCTGGAAAAGCGTCAGGACGAGATTGAAAAGCATAATGATACCTTACTGACCAAACCGCTTTATGTTTCGGTCGAAAAAATCCTGGGCCATAACGAGGTGTTACCTAACGACTGGACCGTTTGTGGCACGACCGGGTATGAGTATACCAATGCCAGCAACAGCCTTTTTGTGGACTCGCAGAACCAGAAAGCTTTCGATGATATTTACAGCAATTTCATCGGGGAAAAAATCAAGTTTGCCGACCTGATTTACGACACCAAAAAGCAGATTATGCGGCTGTCGCTTTCCAGCGAAATTATGGCCCTGACCAATTTGCTGAACCAGATTACCGAGAAAGACCGCCGCCACCGCGACTTTACCCTGAACAGCCAGCGCAACGCCATCCGCGAAGTAATCGCCTGTTTTCCGGTCTACCGGACCTATATTACCCCGACTACCACCGAAGTCGAAAAGCGCGACCAGATTTTCATTGAAGCCTCGGTGTCCAGGGCCAAAAAGCGCAACTTTGCGATTGACCCCTCTATTTTCGACTTCATCCGGGATATTTTAATCCTCAAAAACCTGGAAACCCTGAGTGACGAGGAAAGAGTGGCCCGTTTCAACTTTATCATGAAGTTCCAGCAGACTACCGGACCGGTGATTGCAAAAGGTCTGGAAGATACGGCCTTTTATATCTACAACCGCCTGATTTCGCTAAACGAGGTCGGCGGCGAGCCGGACCAGTTCGGGATTTCTCCGGCCACTTTTCATAAACAGCAAGCCGAACGCCAACGCAATTGGCCTTTCTCGATTCTAACCACCAGCACCCACGACACCAAGCGCAGCGAGGATGTCCGCTTGCGGATTGACGTACTTTCGGAGATACCCAGGGAATGGAAGACCGCTTTAACCCGCTGGACGCGCTTTAACAAAAAGCATAAAAAGTCGGTGGAAGGGCAACTCGCTCCCAGCCGCAACGAGGAATATTTACTCTACCAGACCTTACTGGGAGTGTGGCCTTTTGAGGAAAACCTTAGTAAAAATCAGCAGCAGGAGCTTATCGAACGAGTCCAGGCTTACATGCGTAAAGCCATGAACGAGGCCAAAGTTAATAGCAGTTGGGTCAATCCCAACGAACCCTACCAGCAAGCCGTCGCCGATTTTATCGCCGCAATATTAAAGCCGGGCGAAAACAACCGATTCCTGCCCGATTTCCTGGCCCTTCAAAAACGGGTGGCCCACTTTGGCGCTCTCAATTCGCTCTCGCAAGCCCTGATAAAATTCACCAGCCCCGGCGTACCGGATGTTTACCAGGGCAATGAACTGTGGGACTTGAGCCTGGTGGACCCAGACAACCGCCGCCCGGTTGACTACAAACTGCGCCAGCGTTTGTTAGCTGAAGTGGAAAAAGTGGCGGAACCGGAAGCCGCCGCTGCTCTGCTCCGCGCCAAAGAAGATGGCCGGGTCAAGCTGCTCGTAACCAGCCGCGCTCTGACCTTCCGGCGAGATAATCACAAGCTGTTTTACAAGGGAACTTATACGCCGCTAGAATTTCAGGGGCCGCACCAGGATTTGCTGGCCTTTGCCCGTACTTTCCAGCAGCAACAGGCCATCGTGGTAGCGCCTTTACGCTATGCCCGCCTGACCAAAGGGGCCGATGTGGCTGCGCCGGTTACGGGCAGCGTCTGGGCCGATACCTGGCTGACATTGCCGGGCACCGAGGCTGGTCAAAAATACCGCAACCTCTTTACCGGCGAAAAACTGGTCGTAAAAAAACAAAATGGCACAACAGGACTGGCTTTGGAAGAAATCCTGGCCGCCTTCCCGGTAGCTTTACTTGAGAAAATCTAGTTTTACTTTATATCGTAAAAAACAAGGAGCTTGATAAGATGAACGTTTGGCCGGGAAAACCCTACCCGTTGGGCGCAACCTGGGACGGCCAGGGCGTGAACTTTGCGCTATTCAGTGAAAACGCCAAAGGTGTTGATTTGTGTCTGTTCGACTCGCTCCAGGATGACAACGAGCGAATGCGCATCCGCATGACCGAACAGACCGATTATGTCTGGCACTGCTATATTCCCAGCCTGCAACCGGGCCAACTTTTCGGTTACCGGGTTTACGGCCCCTTCGAGCCGGAATTAGGCCACCGCTTCAATCTGAACAAATTGCTACTCGACCCCTACGCCAGGGCTATCAACGGGCGGATTGATTGGAGCAACGCCATGTTCGGCTATCCGGTCGAGGCCGAGGAAGATGACCGCGACCTGCTGCTGGATAATGGGGATAGCGCCCCCGGCATGAACAAGTCGGTGGTGGTTGACACCTCTTTTGACTGGAGCGATGATATTCGGCCCAACACCCCCCTGCACGACTCGATTATTTACGAAGTCCATGTCAAGGGCTTCACCAGGCTGCACCCCGATATTGACCCCAAAATGCGTGGGACTTACGCCGGACTAGCCACGCCTCAGTCGGTTAATTACTTAAAATCGTTGGGTGTTACCGCTGTGGAACTCCTGCCGGTCCATCATTTCGTCAACGACAAAATCCTGGTGGACAATGGCTTGAGCAACTATTGGGGTTATAACTCAATCGGCTACTTCGCGCCCTACTCCGAATATTCCTGCGCTGGTACACAGGGCGAACAGGTCCGTGAGTTCAAAGCTATGGTCAAGACCTTGCACGCCGCCAAAATTGAAGTAATCCTGGACGTGGTTTACAACCATACTGCTGAAGGCAACCACTTTGGCCCGACCCTTTCGTTTAAGGGCATTGATAACGTTTCGTATTACCGGCTGGTTAATGCCGACCCTCGCTATTACATGGATTACACCGGGACCGGCAACACTCTGAATATGCTGCACCCACGCTCCCTGCAACTGGTAATGGACAGTCTGCGCTACTGGATTCTGGAAATGCACGTGGACGGCTTCCGCTTCGACCTCGCGGCGACCCTGGCGCGTGGCTTGCACGAAGTCGGCAAGCTTTCCAGCTTCCTGGATATTATTCACCAGGACCCTATTATTTCGCAGGTCAAGCTGATTGCCGAACCCTGGGATATTGGCGAAGGCGGCTATCAGGTCGGTAACTTCCCGGTCCTCTGGGCCGAGTGGAACGGCAAATACCGTGACACAGTGCGCCGTTTCTGGCGTGGCGATGAAAGCCAGGTAGCAGAACTGGCCTACCGGCTGAGCGGCAGCAGCGATCTCTACCAGCACAACGGGCGGCGGCCTTCCGCCAGCATCAACTTTATTGTTGCCCACGATGGCTTTACCCTGAATGACCTGGTTAGCTACGACCACAAACATAACCATGCCAACGGCGAAAAAAACATGGACGGCGAAAGTAACAACCATAGCTGGAACTGTGGCGCAGAAGGCCCAACTGACAACCTCGAAATTTGCGCCTTGCGCGAACGCCAGAAACGCAACTTGCTGGCGACCCTCCTATTCAGCCAGGGAGTGCCGATGATTTGCGGCGGCGACGAATATGGCCGGACCCAGAATGGCAATAACAATGCCTACTGTCAGGACAACGAGATAAGCTGGTTTAACTGGAACTGGTCCGATACCGACCGGGAGTTGTTTGAATTTACCCGGAAATTGATTAAAATCCGGAAGGAGTTCCCGGTATTGCACCGGCGCAAATTCTTCCAGGGTCGCCGCATTCGCGGTACTGATATTCAGGATATTCGCTGGGTCCGGCCCGATGGTGAGGACATGACCGAGGAGGAATGGACTACTTCTTTCGTTCGGGTGCTGGGAATGCTGCTCAACGGTCAGGTTATGGACGAGTACAACGAAAAAGGCGAACGCATTAAAGACGATGTGCTGCTCCTGTTGACCAATAGCCATTGGGAAGTCGTTCCTTTCGTACTACCGGGCAAGAAAGGCGAGCCAGATTGGGAAGTGCTGGTGGATACTTTCGACCCTAAAGAAACTCCCGACTACACATTAGTTTGCGGTGAAAGTTTTGACCTGAAGCCGCGCTCTTTAGTGTTACTGCGGCAGCCTTTGACAGATAAATAAGTTTAATCTGAGAGGAAATTTAGCACATGGACTGGCAGTTGCCAATCGGAGCCGCACCGGATGAAACCGGTGTCCAGTTTCGGTTATGGGCAGGTGATATAGAACAGGTTGAAGTCGTGGTTATGGGCGAAAACCAGCAGCAATTAGCCAGCCACGCCCTGACCCGTGGTAACGAGGGGTATTTTGACGGCCATGTTGCCGGGCTTAAAGCCGGGGCTAAATACATGTACCGCCTGGACAAAGATAAATTGCGGTTCGACCCGGCCAGCCGCTACCAGCCGGAAGGCGTTCATGGACCGAGCCAGGTCGTAGAACCCGGCTTTGACTGGCAAAATACTGGAAAATGGTCGGGTGTGCCGCTCAACGAAATGGTTATCTATGAAGTGCATATCGGGACTGCTACCAAGGTAGGCACTTTTGAAGCCTTTATTGACCGGCTGCCCTACCTGAAAGAACTGGGCGTTAACGCTATCGAGATTATGCCGGTGGCCGATTTCCCTGGCGACCGCAACTGGGGCTATGACGGTGTATGCCTCTACGCCCCGGCACGGGCTTACGGCGGACCGGAAGGCTTGAAAAAGCTGGTAGATGCCGCCCACGGTTACGGTCTGGCGGTAGTGCAGGACGTGGTTTACAACCACCTGGGGCCGGACGGTAATTACCTGCGCGATTTCAGCCAGCATTATTTTACTCACGACAAAAAGACTCCGTGGGGCGATGCCCTGGACTACAGCCGCAAGCCGGTCCGGGATTTCTTTATCGCCAACGCCCTCTACTGGACCCACGAATACCAGATGGACGGTCTGCGCCTGGATGCCACCCACGCCATCCTGGACGACAGCCAACCCCATATCTTGCAAGAACTGGTCGCCCGCGTCCGGTCCAGCCTGCCGGAATCGCGCCACTTTGCCATCTTCGCCGAGGACGAGCGCAACGATAGCTGGGTCTTGGAATCCCAGGCCGAGGGTGGCGCAGGCATTGATGCGGTCTGGGCCGACGATTTCCATCACGAGGTTCGCTCGGCCCTGGCCGGTGATAACGAGGGCTACTTTGCCGATTTCACCGGCAACGCCGACGACCTGGCCGAAACTCTGGCGAAAGGCTGGTTTTATACCGGCCAGGAATCCGAGTTTTCCGGCCACCAGCGCGGGACCGATGCCAGCGCTTTCGACCCGCCCCACTTTGTCTATTGTATTCAGAACCATGACCAGATAGGCAACCGGCCCCTGGGCGACCGTCTGACCGAAAGCATCGGCCTGGACGCTTACCGGGCCGCTTCCGGTCTGCTGCTGCTCAGTCCCTACACGCCGCTGCTGTTCCAGGGGCAGGAATGGGCTGCTGCTACCCCTTTTCTCTTTTTCACCGACCACAACGAGGATTTAGGCAAGCTGATTACTAAAGGCCGCCGGGAAGAATTTTCCCACTTCGCCGGGTTCAGCGGTGATACCGTTCCCGATCCCCAGGCCCGCCGCACCTTTGAGCAATCTAA
>JAYSYV010001387.1:0-3132 GCA_043727245.1 Chloroflexota bacterium
ATCCAATTTGCCAATTTTAATATCAAGGCAACTATCAGGGGAAAAATGATCGTCAGAGTTGAACTTTAGAACAAACGTTTAGCAGTTTGCCCCTGGTTACAGCTTCGCTCATATTGGGCCAAGATGTCAAAAGAATGTTTATTGAGGCAATTAAAACCACTAACCCTCCCGACCTTGAAAAAATCTGCCAATCATTTATTGATTTCAGGGGAAGACCCTGGGATAGAACTCAAGCAGAACTAAAAGATTCTTTTGAAAATATGTCTTCCAGCAATGAAGTAATGCGAGTTCCATTAACGCCTGCTTTACTTGAGAAATGGTGGGGCTTAGTAAGCGATCCTTACCAAGCAGAAGTTGAAATGTCACAAATGCAAGAGGCCTGGAAGAGTTCGATTACGTTTGGAAAAGGTGTTTTGGAAAAGATAGGAGAAATAGAGCCAATCGAAAACATTACCAATGAAGGAAATTACTTTAATCTTGGTAATTCTTTCGCTAAATTGGAGGCGTACGAGCAGGCAATTGCGGAATACAGCAAAGCAATTGAGCTAAATCCTGACTATGCTGAGGCTTATATGGCCAGGGGTGAGGTATACACTGAATTGCAGGACTTTGAACAAGCAATCCCAGAATACAACAAAGTAATCGAGCTAAATCCTTGGTATGCCAAAGCTTATACGGCCAGGGGTGAAGCTTATAGTGAATTGCAGGAATATGAGAGGGCCATCCAGGACTATAACAGAACTATTGAGCTAAATCCCGCATTAATGGATGTTTATTATGACCGGGGTTGTGTTTTCTCTATTTTAAAGGAGTACAGACAGGCAATTAAGGATTTCAGCCAGGCTATTGAACTAAATCCCACTTCAGATAAGGCTTACAATAATCGGGGTAATACTTACGCTCGTCTGGAAGAGGAAGAACTGGCCATCCAGGACTATAACAAGGCTATTAAATTAAATCCAGGTTCTGTTGAAGTTTACTATAACAGGGCCAATGCCAAATATAATCAGGAGAAGTATGATCTGGCGGTAGAGGATTACAGCAAAGCTCTCGAGTTAAACCCTGAGCTGGCTAAGGCTTATTTATATCGGAGTATGGCTTATAAGCAACTGGGAGAAGATGAAAAGGCTCGGGTGGATTATGTGCAAGCGGTTAAGATGAACCCTGATTTCGCCAGATTGCGGATTTTTTGATCGGTCTGAACTAGCAAGTAAGCGGGGCTAACCTCTCCCATGTAAAACCTGGTAAACCAGCCTGATAAAGCCATTAGGGGTCAGGGCATTATTTGGACAGTTTCAGACACTTGGCGGTTATTTCAAAATATTGAGTCAATCCAGCGTAAGTGGCCTGCTCTTTCTAGTATAAGGTAAGTGCAACTTACCAGCCGCCGCCTTTTTAGTGACTTCTCCCCGCCGGTCATATTTGGCCGTGGTCTGAACGTCCGCATGGCCGGCCAGCTTTTGAACTGTGGCAATATCAGCTCCGGCATCGAGCAGGTCCGAAATAAAGGTCCGGCGCATATCGTGAGGAGAGAAAGCCTTCACCCCAGCTTCGGTTCCCCTTTTCTTCAGAATGAAAAGGATACTTTGCTCGGTCATGCGGTGCCGTTCAACGTGGCCTCCCCGCCGAATAGGATAGAAAAGTGGTCCCGTTGCCGGACCACGGAGTTTTAACCAATCGGCCATGGCATCACGGCCGGTGCCCAGGTAACACATCCGCTCCTTACCACCTTTCGCACCAAGGATAGTGATTGCTGTAGTTTCTTCATCGTAGTTTGCCAGGTCCAATTTTACTGCTTCGGAGCGGCGTAACCCTACTGCGTAGAGAACAGCAATAAGAGCGGCATCTCTGAAACCAATGGGAGTATCGTCCTGGTAACATACGCTTATGAGGGCGGTTAACTCGCCACCGGCCAGCGCCCGGCCCCGCAGCAAAGTTTCTCCTTTGATAGCTTTAATGTTAGCGGCCCGGTGATAATCTTCCGCACTCATCTGGCCTAGCTGCCAGGCTTCTTTAAGAACACGCCGGAGAGCTTTAAGGCCTGTATTTGCGGTGGCCGGTTTATAGCGTTCCATAAGGACCGTGCGTATAGCAGCCGTATCCTGGTAGCGTAGCTCATGCCAGGATAAAGTAAAAGCGTTATGCTTACCGCCACTTAAGGTCTGAGCAATAACATTCAGGCGCTGCAACATGGAACGGCGCCCGGTTGGCCGGAGTGAGGCCAGGTAGACAGCGGCCGGGTTTTCACCAAGTCCTGGCTCTGGTCCAGTTGTAGAAGTTATTACAACTTGGGCTGTATCAGCTTCCTTATTAATAGGAATAAATGGAACTGGTTCTTTTAAAGGAAGGGCGAGAGCAAGAGTAATTGTTTCCTGGTTCTGGCCTTGAATGGTATTAAAGTTCGATTGCTGGTGGGCGGTCTGGTCCTGACCGGTTTCGTCGAGCATACTTTCTTCCTTTAGTAGCTAAAAGCCAAAGCTATTTTCTTCCCCAGTAATCTCTATGACACCTGGTTAATAATACCGGTGCTACTGGGTGGTTGTTAAACCTCCAAAACTCACAAAACTTCTAACTTTCATTATAACCCACTTTCTTATAAATAGCTATTGAGAACCTACGTTCACATAAGCTATTTTCTAGCAAAATAAGCCATTAAAATTGTCATTTTGGCAGCTTCTTGAAAATTATGTCTTGTAATCCCAATTTACAGTCATTATATTGAGAGCAATAATAGTCTTTTGCTATATATTTGTTTTATCTGGATAATTCCAACATTTTCAACTCTTTATTTGTTTTGTATTTTCCATAAGAAAAAAGCAGGATTATTTTTTACTTCTGCGTTTTGCTGAACTAAATCTTTGACGAATTTACCACCAGCTAAAGCAGCCGCTGGTAAGGTGATACCTCCAAATGGAATTGTTGCAATAAGACTAGCTGTAACTGCTAAACAGGGATTCAGGCCACTTTTTCAAAAGTTCGCGCATCTGAAACTAGAGTAATACTCTCTTGCCTGAGGCTGAACTCCAATCGTCGTCCATCCTCTACTTTGAGTTGTAAATTATTCACTTTCTCGCATAACTCAGCTAAATCTCGGTTCATCCCACGGTCGTTGAACTTTTCCAGCTCAATCGC